>NZ_FLYE01000004.1 GCF_900093605.1 Candidatus Terasakiella magnetica | reverse complement strand
ATAAGTCGCCTCAAAATTGAGCTGGCAAAATTCGTTGTCATCACAGTCTTCAAGAAACTGTTCGCAGTGGTATTAGTCGCATCATTAACGAAAACATAATATTATCGCTATTGACCTCGTATTTTCTTGGCACTGCGCTAGTGTTATCCATTCTCAGCGTCGTAAAAAACAAAAAGAACGACAGCCATACAAGCGCCCCCTGAGTCCTCCTAAAACCCTCACAGCACCATTTCCATAGGCCGGACTCTCAGACGCTCTCAGTGACTCTTAAACGGACGATAGTAAAAGAAAAAGCCCCACCAGAATAAACTGACGGGGCCTTCCTTATTGACTGGTCCACCGGATTGGTCCACCTTGTGAGTGAACCGCAAGCGGTAGCCCTGAGTTCTGTACAGTCTCTTACGAGCTGTAGTACATTTTGAACTCAACAGGGTGTGGAGCGTGTTCGAAGTTGTATACTTCTTCCCACTTAAGCTCCATGTAGCCGTCGATCATGTCGTCGTCCATGACGCCGCCTTTTTTGAGGAACTCACGGTCAGCGTCTAGAGCTTCCAGAGCTTCACGAAGTGAGCCTGCAACCGTTGGAACTTCAGCCAGTTCTTCAGGTGGAAGATCGTACAGGTTTTTATCCATAGCATCGCCAGGGTGGATTTTGTTCTGGATACCGTCAAGGCCAGCCATCATCATTGCAGTAAACGCAAGGTATGGGTTAGCTGTCGCATCTGGGAAACGGATCTCAACGCGCTTACCTTTTGGAGAAGGTGAGAACGGGATACGGCAAGATGCAGAACGGTTACGTGCAGAGTAAGCCAACAGTACTGGTGCTTCGAAGCCCGGGATCAAACGCTTGTAAGAGTTTGTAGATGGGTTTGTGAAAGCGTTCAGTGCTTTAGCGTGCTTGATGATACCACCGATGTAGTACAGGCACATGTCAGACAGGTCAGCATAGCCGTTACCTGCAAACAATGGGTTGCCGTCTTTCCAGATTGACTGGTGAACGTGCATACCAGAGCCGTTGTCGCCAGAGATTGGTTTTGGCATGAATGTAGCCGTTTTACCAAAGCCATGAGCAACCATATGTACGATGTACTTGTATGTTTGAACGTTATCAGCCGTTTCGATAAGTGTACCGAACATCATGCCAAGTTCATGCTGAGAAGGGGCAACTTCGTGATGGTGCTTATCCATCGGAAGACCCATTTCTTTAGCGATCGTAACCATTTCAGCACGAAGGTCTTGTGCAGAGTCAACAGGTGGTACTGGGAAGTAGCCGCCTTTAACGCCAGGACGGTGACCTGTGTTGCCTTCGTCGAATTCTTTACCAGTAACCCAAGGGCCTTCGTCAGAATCGATTTTGAAGCCAGTGTCGTGCATTTCGTTAGAGAAACGTACGTCGTCAAATACGAAGAATTCTGGCTCAGCACCGAAGTAAGATGTGTCACCAATGCCCGCTGATTCCATGTAAGCCAAAGCTTTTTTAGCGATAGAACGTGGGTCACGGTTGTATGGTGTGCCTGTAGAAGGCTCATAAATGTCACAGTTTACGATCAGGCAAGGCTGTGCAGAGAATGGATCAATAACCGCAGATGCTGGATCAGGGATCAAAGCCATGTCTGATTCGTTAATGTCTTTCCAGCCTTCAATAGAAGAACCGTCAAACATGATGCCGTCTTCGAAGTCGCCTTCAGACATTGCGTCGGCACACATAGTCAAGTGCTGCCACTTACCACGCGGGTCTGTGAAACGCAGGTCAATGTAGTCGATTTCGTTTTCTTTACAGACTTTGAATACGTCTGCAGGAGTTTTACAATCCAAGGGCATAATGCTTCCCTTCCCTTACTTACTTAGTTGTGAAAAATGAAAAAAGGTGATCAGTGATGATTAAACTGCTTCTGAACCGGTTTCACCGGTACGGATGCGGATTGCGTCCTCAACACTGGAAATGAAAATTTTACCGTCACCGATGCGACCAGTGTGTGCAGCCTGTTGAATTGCTTCAACGGCGCCTTCCACCATGGCATCGTCAACGACGAGCTCGATTTTTACCTTAGGTAAAAAATCCACGACATATTCAGCGCCGCGGTAGAGTTCTGTATGTCCTTTCTGACGACCAAAGCCTTTGGCTTCGATAACCGTGATGCCTTGTAAGCCGACTTCGTGAAGAGCTTCTTTAACTTCGTCCAGTTTGAACGGTTTGATGATGGCCTCGATCTTTTTCATCAGTTGGCGCCTCTTAATCTAGTAAATCCTATCTTCCCAAAAGGAATCTATCTTGTTTAAAACAAAATAACATTCCTGCCAGCCTGTTAAAGCATGGATCATGCCAACTTGTGAAGAAATAACAAAAACAAGGGTTAATCAGGAGTCGCATTTTCTTATCACTTGTAGTTGCCTGAATAATAGACAAACGCATAGCCTAAAAAATAGGCAGTTGTATAAAAAGTAATCAGAGTGCGAGGCCTTTTATCTTTAAATCCTTGTATTTCTCTTCTCTTCATTGGCAATTGCCCGACATGTTAGACCGGATGGGGGAGGATAAAAACTTAAAAAGATATTTTAGCGGTGAAAAATGATAACCCATTGAAATTAAATATATAAATATCACGCCATTGGTGCTCTTTACGACAAAGCTGTAAGGGATATATCCCGACTCGGTTGAGGAATGCTCCATGCAAGGGATTGCATAATTTTATGCAAGTGAATAGAAAGAGGGCAGGTTACAGCATTAGATGCCCAAGCATTGGGCGAGGAAAGAGACAGATGGATCATATTGCACAATTTAACCAACGGGCTTCACAAGATGCAGCGCTGCTTGATCTGTATTTATTTGGCTGGTTCGATGCGAAAGGCGATGGTGGGGATTATGGGCTCAATATCGGGCCTGTGCAAAATACGTTTCAAACGCTGATCTCTACCACCTATATGTTTCAGCCTGAACCCCAGTTCACGCTGCAATGCCGTGCCTTTCAGATGACTAAGGCACAGTTTGACTATCTGCAAGACCATGATCTGGATACAGAAGACTTCCTAAGTCAGCTTGGGCCTTTGCCAGAAGTTGCCTATAGTCTTGATCTTTCAAACTTTAAAGACGCCGCCAGTGCGCTAGAGGCTATGCAGGCACTTTGCGCGTCTTAATCTTGTGAATATTTGAGGCCGAGCAGGCCTGCGGTTTTACGCAAATGCTCTTGGTCCATCAAGGTGGGGAGCTGGATGCCAAACTCATAAATATTGGCCTGTACATGCTTGATGGCGAGGCCTTTGGCTTTGCCTTCTTTAACAAAGGCTTCTGCCTGATCCGGCTTCACAGCGATTTTACCAAAGGAAAGATAATCCATAAGCGTCCTTAATGTTTGGATTTTTCGAAACACTTCGCATATAGTGTGCCCCGATTTTAATAACACATCAGTTTGAGGTTTTGGTTATGTCAGCTCAACATATTGAACGCAATCGTTTAAAGCTGCAAATGGACAAATCACTGCGTGAAGTCAACCGTGATGTCATCAACCCAGACATCCCTGAACTGACGCTGAAAAAGATTGAACCGATCTTTAAGCTGGTGGCACGTGCGCGCGCAGCATATTTAAAAGAATTGTTCGAAGTAACAAAAATCTGCGGCGATGACTTGCCCAGTGCTGAACAAGTCAAACAGCTTAACCATTACCGCGAAGCTTTTGAAGAATTGCGCCATGCCTCCCAAGCGTTGGATACGGCGATTGAGCAAGGCTACCTTGACGTCACATCATAAGTTAAGGGTTCACACCATCACCTCAAGGTTTGGATGATGGTGTGAAAGGTCTTTTAGCTCGGTAAGAAACGCTCAGCAAAAACATTATCTTCACGCAGCCCCAGCTCAATCGCTGTGCTTTTGGCGGCATCAATCAGGCCTGGAGGGCCACAGAGATAGACTTCTGGTGTGAGTTTACGCGCGAGCAGATTGGTAAGCTCTGCCTTGAAAGCATCAACAGGCGTGCCTGAATATCTCTCCCAATTATCAGAGGGTCTAAAGACACAGACGGTGGCTTTAAGATTGGGCAGGCTGTCTGTCAGCGTTTTAATTTCATCTAATGCAAACAGGTCTTTTTCTTCATTTACCCCGAAGAAAAGGAAACATTCGTTATCTTCTTGGAATTCTGCCATCAAGCGCAGCATGGAAAGCATGGGCGCAACGCCTGTCCCGCCAGAGACAAAGCAACGTGGGTTGATGGTGCCTTGTTGTAAAACAAAGCTGCCTTGGGGGCCGCGCACTTGTAACGTATCACCAACCTTTGCCTTATTGGCAATCCAGTGGGAGAATTTACCATTGGGTTGCAAGCGAATGATGAATTCAAGCTCTGCTGCCCAGTTTGGTGCATTGGCAATGGAATAGGCCCGCCAAATGTCGGTGCCCGGGATTTGTAACTCAAAGAACTGTCCCGGCTCAAAGGCAGGGCAACCTTCACCATTTTCGTTTGGGTGAACGGTGACGAGCATACGCCGGACGTCGCCGCCCATGTCTTCAAGGGCTGTGACTTCTGCCTTAAAGGTTTTTGCAGGGCCTTGGGAGATATGGGCGAGATCGGAATTGATGCTGACGTCCAAATCACCCTTGGGGAAGGTGCGGCAAAACAGGACTTGTCCTTCTGCTTTGGCCTCTTCACCCAGTGCATCGGGGTTTACATCTGTGATCTCATAGTCCCCTTTGGAGCAGTTCCCCTTACAGGTGCCGCAACCGCCATCACGACAGACAGAGGGTAGGGTATAGCCTGCTTCTTCAGCAGCGCTAAGCACGTCTTTTTCTTCATCACATTCAAAAGAAACCGTTTGACCATCACGTGTTGTGAGATTGATTTTATGGTTATTGCTCATATTTCCCTGTCCTTACAAAAGAAAACGGCGGCGCACATAAATTTGTGCACCGCCGATTGTCTTAAAGATTACTCAGCTGCTGTTCCAAGACATTCAGCCAAGTCAGCTTCTGGTGTTGTGATGGTTTTAATATCAAAGGCTTCAACCAGTTTCTCAGTCACTGCGGGTGTCAAGAAGGCTGGTAGTGTTGGGCCCAAGTGGATGCCCTTCACGTTAAGCGCAAGAAGCGTGAGCAAGACAGCCGCGGCCTTTTGCTCAAACCATGAAATGTTCAGGCTCAAGGGCAGCTCGTTGATATCGCATTCAAAGGCTTTGGAAAGGGCAACCGCAACCTGAATGGCAGAATAACTATCGTTACATTGGCCCACATCCAACAGACGTGGAATGCCCCCGATGTCACCCATTTCAAGATGGTTGAAACGGTATTTCGCACAACCTAATGTCAGAACAATGGTATCTTTTGGTGTTTGTTCTACAAAGTCTGTGTAGTAGTTACGGCCCGGAATGGCACCGTCACAGCCCCCAACAAGGAAGAAGTGCTTGATATCGCCGCCTTTAACCGCACCGATAACCGTATCGGCCACACCCAAGATCGCTTCGCGACCAAAGCCGACCATGGCTGTTTTTTCTTCTGCATCTTGTGCAAAGCCCGGTAGCGCTTTAGCAGCTTGAATGAGCATAGAGAAATCAAGGCCTTCAATGTGGCGCAGACCCGGCCAGCCCACAGGACCCGTTGTGAAAATACGCTGACGGTAAGATGCTTGTGGCTCGATCAAGCAGTTTGATGTCATTAGGATTGGGCCGGGGAAATCAGCAAATTCAGTTTGCTGCTCCTGCCATGCACCGCCGTAGTTACCTGCAAGGTGATCGAATTTTTTCAGCTCTGGATAACTATGTGAGGGCAGCATTTCACCATGGGTGTACACATTAATGCCCGTGCCTTCGGTTTGTTCCAAGATGGCTTTAAGATCAACCATATCGTGACCGGAAATCAGGATACATTTGCCGGCTTTTGGTGTCATGCGTACAGATGTTGGCTCAGGTGTGCCAAATTTGTTACGTGCACCTGCATCAAGCAGTTCCATGATTTTATAGTTAAGCTGACCACCTTCAAGGGCTTTGGCCGTCAAGGCTTCTGCATCGGTTGAGTTTGAAGCAAGGAAGCTCATGAGGTCTTCAATGCCGCCAAAGATTTCGTCTGATTCTTGGTCAAGAACAAGCGCGTGGAAACCGTAGGCGCAAATACCTTTCATCCCGTAAAGCAACAAGGCGCGCAGACCGATGATATCTTCACCGACTTCTGCTTCACCTGCACGTACAGCTGCCATTTCAGCTTGGGCAAGAAGCTCAGATGTCTCTTCAGGAATGCGCCAGCTTGCCGGGCCTTCCAAAATAACTTCAGAACCGTTAGCCGCATCAACAGCGGCTTTCAGCTCGCTGCGGATTTCATTGGCTTGTTTGATCATGGCATTGATGCGGGCCGGAGCGAAGTTCACGTTTGTTAATGTGGTGAACATACCCTTCATGATGAAGCGACCGGCTTCATTGTTTGCTACACCAAGCTCACGGGCTTTTTGTGCATATTGCGCAACACCCTTGAGGGCGTAGATCAGAAGGTCTTGAAGATCAGACGTTTGTTCGTCTTTACCGCACATACCTTTTGTAGATGAGCACCCGACAGTATTGTCGTTACGTGCAGTCTGTTCACATTGATAACAAAACAAGCTTTTCACTCCCAGAAATAAAACTGGGGGCTTTCTAACTTTAAAGACAAGGCAAAAGAATTGATGTTAGTCAACGAATTGGCACTTTAGTCTTAACTCATGTTGGGCTGTGGATTTTCTTGGAAAGAGAATTCTTTGCCAAGAAGTTTGCGAAATTCTTGTTCATAGGGGCAAACTATAGTTAATTAAGAGTACAAGTTTTGACGAACATGAAGGTGCGAGATCGTGACAGATACTTTAACTAAGAAGCCAACCAATCAGGTGCTTGATAGCTATGGCACAACAATTTTCACCAAATTGTAGTCTGACACCCGAAATCGGCAGTATGCTTGACGTTCAGACATGAAGCGTAACGACACGTCAAGCATGCGTCAAACAGGATGTGTCATTCAGTGGCACTGATTGGCACACTGGGTTGTCAAAAACCAACGATTCATATATAAGGAAAACATCAGGGACAGTATGTCCTTGTGTTGATAAATTGCCAGTGGCAGAGCAACTATGGCCCAATTCATAAATGGGTCTGACAGTTGATACAACATGCCTGAATTATAGCTTTCGATAGAACCTGAAAAATGGTGAGTGGCCGTAAGCAACATCTCATCCATCACGTAGTGGTGGACCTGTTGTTGTGAGTCCAAAATGCTGAAAGCTAATAATACATCAAATATCCAATACCCAATCCATCCACTATCATTGCTGGACCGTGCTGAACTTTCCAATCTTCTCGGTGTGTCCATTCGCACGCTGGCTCGGTGGGCTGAGAATGGCACTGGTCCTAAGTTTTTTAAACTTGGTGGTATTGTCAAATATCGCATCCTTGATGTGGATGAGTGGGTGACAGAGAATACTTTCCATAAAGAAAGTGAATATTACGTCAAAGAACATACGAATCAATCAAACGCTTCGTGACCTTGATATATACGCTCAAGCTGCCAATTTAGGGGTTATATGTAGTTTTAACTGCTTAATAACCCTTAGCTTGTATATTTAACTTGCTTTTTTGCAAAAAAATCGCAAAAAGTCACTTAAATGGAATAATTGGATGCTGTCATGCTCGTAGAGTTTAGTGTAACGAACTATAAGTCAATTGCTGAAAAACAGACGTTTTCAATGGCTGCTGGTTCTGCAAAGTCAAAACTGAAACCACATGCCTTTGAAACGGGGAACTCGTATGCCCCAAAACTAATGAGGTCAGCGTGTGTCTTTGGGCCAAATGGTGCCGGGAAAAGTTCTCTCATTGAAGCATTGAGCTTTTTTAAACAGTTTGTAATTTCATCTGCTAAAGAATCTCAAGAAGGTGAAAGTATTGATGTCGTTCCATTTGCATTATGTGACGATTATAGAAATGCACCTTCTGAGTTTGAGATGGTTTTTATTTTTAATGACCATTTATATCAGTATGGTTTCTCTGTTGACCATTTCCGAATAGTGGATGAATGGTTATTTGCTAAGCCTAATAAGCCAAGAACGACTTTGAAGGAATTGTTTCAGCGTAATTATAATCCTGATACAGGGCAGTATGACTGGGCCACATCTCATATCAAGGGTCAGAAAGAAGTATGGAAAGATGCAACAAGGGATAACGCTCTTTTTCTTTCTACTGCCATCATGCTGCGTTCCGAAGCCTTACAGGAGCCATTTACATGGTTACGTAAGCAGTTAAAAGTTATTAAAAGCACTGAACGCTTAACTGATAGTTTTACTATTGAGCAAGTCGCTGAAAATGACAGAAAAGAAGCTGTCCTTAACTTTTTGAAAGCGGCCGATTTAGGTATTGATGACCTCGAAATTAATAGTGTCAACACTGAAGGTGAATCTGTTGAAGAGGGGTTGGCCAAGTTTTTTGAAGCCATGGAAGCAGCGGGTAACAATTTACCTGCGAATGGTAGTTTCCAATTGAAATTACAATCCCCGAAAGCCGAAGATTTGAAAAAGATGGAATTGGTCAATGTTCTGGCTGTCCACAAGGGAAGAAATAATAAAGATGTAAAGATTGACCTTCAAAATGAATCTGATGGTACGAAGGTTATTTTTAGTCTGGCCGGGCCTTTACTTCATGTGCTTGAGAATGGTTTAACATTATTTGTCGATGAGCTTCATAACAGTCTTCATCCACATGCACTTCGATTTTTGGTAGAGATGTTCTTAAACCCAAAAACAAATAAGAATAACGCTCAGCTAATTTTTACAAGCCACGAAACATCTATTATGGCACGAAACTTTCTTCACCGTGACCAAGTTTGGCTCATGGAGAAAGAAGATGGGGCAACTTGTTTGTTCCCATTGTCTGATTTTAAAGGTCGTGATTATGAAGCATTTCAACGTGCTTATCTTGATGGACGATATGGTGGTGTTCCTCGTATTGGTGAGGTTGTAAATGGGTAGGCGACAAGGACGGAAATCATTCGGTCGTGCGGCTGCTTCTCGCGACGTTTATGAGAAGATTTTAATTGTATGTGAAGACGAGCTTACATCACCTCAGTATCTTAATGCCCATATTCGGACATTGGGTTTACCCCGTTCGATTCAGGCAAAAGCGACTGGTGATAGCAATCCCACGCCAGACCAAGTTGTCGCCTATGCTTTGAAGTGGCTGGATGGTGAAAAATGCCGTGATGGATTTGGTGAGCATAAGACCACCGTGTTTTGTGTTATTGATAGAGATGAACATGAAAAGTTTGATTCAGCAATGGCAGAATTGAACGGGGCAGCTAAACAACGAAATCATTTGAACAAAAAGGTCCACATTAGAGCTTTCCCTTCATACCCATGTTTTGAAGTTTGGTATCTATTGCATCACGTAAAGACCCGCAAAGGTTTCAATCGAGCGGGTGAGAATAGCCCCGCTGATATGGTCATCAAAGACCTTAAAAAAATCCCTGTGTTTGCGAATTACGATAAGGGTGACAACAAACACTATGAAGTATTGGTCCCTCAGCAGGCTACAGCAATGGCAAATGCTGTTTGGTCTAAGAATGATGCAATTGCTACCGGTGAACTTAATTCATCGACAGAAGTTCATGAGTTGATGGATTACTTGAATAACCTAAAGGCAACGATGGATGCAGAAAAGAAAGCATCACGACGGAAACGTTAATTATCTGATTAATCTAATGTGATTTCACTGTGCCGATGTTGCACCGTCATACATATGTTATCCCAAATGCTTTTTAAAAGGTTTGGTGTACCTGCTTTGTCTCTTTGTTCCAGTAAATGGCAATAACAACTGGCGAGCGTGTCGAGAGGCATCTTAAGGTCTCGTGCCATTGCACTGCTGGCCCAATTCCCTTTACGACCACACAGGGTGCTGAAATCAGTTTGTGTGGCAACTATGCCAACAGATTTGCACTGTAGATAAATATTTCTTACGGTCGCCATGTCGCTTTCCTTCGTGTGACTGTGTCTACCGTTATTTATCCAAAATCCAAATAAATGACTCTCTCGCATAAATACTGTCATCACAGTAACTTTATCGAGGAGAAGTCCGATGGACCTAAATCCGCATAAACCGAGACACGAACCACTTCCAGAAGCACCTGAGGGCTATATTTGGTACGGTGTCTATCCCAACGTTGAACTTATCACTTTTGAAGAATTACGCCGTCGTATTGGTGAAATGTTTGAGACGCAGCTACAGAAACGTAAGCTTGCTAAGCAAGGTGACGCTGATGCTCAAGCAGATTAATCAGGGCCAACAGGAGGTGATGGATTGGTTTAATGGATATGATTGGTCGGACAGTTATATTTACACACTAACCTTTCCATCCAATATTGCCATCAATCGAGAACGAATGATGAAGAACGTGCGTTATTTTTGGAACCGGGTGGACAAGGAGTTTTACGGTAATTTGTCACAGGCCAAGCAACCGTTTCGCTGTGTTCGCATCAACATGCTTGAAAGTGGTTTCAGTAGAATGAACCATCATGTGCATGGTATCGTGAGCGTTCCTCAAAACCCAAAATGCCGTGTTGACTTGTCTGATAGTGAAGCTCTCTTGGACATCATGGAATACGCATGGGAAAACGGCATGGATTTCAACAAAGGGCGTTCACCATCAGCGTTTCATATGGCTGATGCTGATGGTTATGGTTATACCCATGAAGAATGGGTGAGCTATATCACGAAGACGGTCACTGATAGAGATTTTGATGCTTTCTGTGACCATACAAGCTGGCTCTGGGATGGACAGAAACTGGTAGCTGCCTAACTATACATGTTGCAGTCGTTTCACCTTGATAGGTGTGTAATGAGACAGAGGAAGTATCTTCGCTGTCTCTCGGCGATAACATGGTTTGGACAATGGAATGGTGCAGTTTTCGGGCTGCGGCCCGTTAAATAGTATTGTCTACTCTCAAGGAAAACATAATAATGAATACCATGGACATTACCGATAAGAACTACACAAAAGACCAAACACTTTACCATCTGGTCACTCACGTATCCGGTGAATCGGAAGCAAGAATAGCACCGTTTTACGGTAATATAATCACAGCCGATACGAAGACGACAGATTGTATTTTTCAGAATTGCCGGGACCTTAACCTTGAAAATATCCGAGGTGGCGGTCAGATTATTGACGCGACTTTTGATGTCGGAATATTTGCTGATAACATCACTGAGGCCATCAAGCAAATTGAGCAAATCCAATTTTTGGATTTATCCGGCGTTGGCGGTGTCATTAACTTAACACCGCCTAACATTTATGTGCACCAAATATCAGAAGTTCCAGACTTTGAGCTTGCTGCTGCAACCGGTCATCATGTTACTTAACCACGTGTAAATTAGCGTCATCCGGTAGTTGATTGACACCACACCATCGGGCGATGCTTTCCATGATGAAGAAAGCGGTTTTGAACTTCTTCTTGTCTTTACGAACGATGTAGTGTCGTTTTGTTGTCGTGACCATCGTGTGGCCCAATGCCTTTGAGATGTTTTCATCTTTGTAATCTACTTCGTCGGCGGCCATGGTTGCCCAGCTTCGTCTGAGGTCGTGTGGGCTGAAATCGTCTGCGTCATAAATACCAGCACGTTTTGCCAAGTTTTTAAGTTGGGTGTTCATATCAGCAATTGGTTGCAGATGGTTCCGTGTTTGAGGGAATAGATACTGGGAACGCTGAACGTTTTTTTCGTTCAGGATGCGTTTCAGCAGCCACTCAAGGGTAGGGGTGATGAAGATTTTCTTTGGCTTGTTATCACGGCCTTTTTCGCGAGACATGATGAAGCCCAAATCCCATCGGATATCATTTTTCTCGGCTCTCATGGCTTCGCGTTTCCTTTGCCCAGTCAGCATAATGAACATAATGACATAGCAGGTGGATGGGCCGCATCGCCCCCACTTCAATTCACGCTCTAATTCATCCCACAGCTTCTTGTATTCCGGGATGGATAGATGTGTTTCTTGTTGTTCTTGAGGGTGGTAGTCATACGAGATGAACGGCTTTCCGGGGATATCCATTTCTTCGCCGTCAATGGCCCATGTCCATGCGGCTGAGGCGAACCTGACAAGTTTATCCGCTGCTGATGGAAACCGTTTCAAAAGCGGTGTACCTTTTTTCAAGAGGGTGCCATCTTCATCAATCGGTTGGTCATTTTCATCACACTGATAGCTGACCCATCGCCACATCTTGGTAAAGTCACTCTTTCGCAGGGCATTTAGTTGCATGCGGTCAATACGGTGTTTTTCTGGCAGCGGTGATTCATCACCAAACCATTTACCAATGGTATATGAGAAGTCACTTTGTGCGTCCGGGTTTCGACTGAAACGGAGCTTCTTGTCGTGATATTCCCAGAGTAGGTCGTGCAGGGTCACCATGTCGCGGCCACGACGACGTTCTTCGAGCGGGTCATATTGTTCAAGCCGGATACGGGCCTGATACGTTTGTGCTGTTTCTCTGGCAGCATCGACATCCAGTTGCCCGTATTGAGCAAAAGTGTATCGACGTGTTGTGTTGGTCACTGGTGATACATACTGGATGCTCCACGAGCGATAATCACTGGTGCTGATTTTTAGCAACAGGCCCGGCACGTTGGCATCCCATAACAGGACATCTTTTTTTGCGGGTTTGGTTCTGACGCACATGCGGTCAGTTAATACTTTTCTTGCAAAGGGGGTTCCCATACAATCCTCCAATAAGTTGACGCGAGATTCGCGTCTGTGGTTTGAAAACGCAAACGTCAAGCTTACGTCAACTTCGGATTGTCATTTGTTGTCACTATGTGGCACTTGTTGGCACTGAGAGTCACTCTTAACAACTCATAACGAATTGATATACAATGAAAAATCCAACAAATACAGTCCTTTCTGAGTATGGCACGACAATTTTCACCACGATGAGTGCTTTGGCAGCTGAACATGGCAGTATCAATCTAGGCCAAGGGTTTCCTGATGTGGATGGGCCTGAGGAAATTCGTCAAATTGCTGCTGATGGGTTGATGAATGGTTCTAATCAATATCCGCCAATGATGGGTTTGCCGGAGTTGCGCCAAGCTGTTGCAGCTCATAATAAGCGGTTTTATGGTTTGGATGTGGATTGGCAAAGTGAGGTGATGGTCACATCTGGTGCCACAGAAGCTTTATGTGATTGTTTTATGGGCTTGCTGAACCCCGGTGATGAGGTGGTGTTGATTGAACCACTTTATGATTGTTACTTGCCCATCATTCGCCATATCGGGGCGGTGCCTAAGTTGGTGCGGGTTGAGCCACCCCATTGGGAGTTGCCACGCACTGATTTAGAGGCTGCTTTTAGTGATAAGACAAAGCTCTTGGTGCTGAACTCCCCCATGAACCCGTCTGGTAAAGTGTTTAATCAGGAGGAACTGTCATTTCTAGCCGGGCTTTTGGAAAAACATGATGCCTATGCGGTCTGTGATGAGGTGTATGAGCATTTGTATTTTGATGGTCACGAGCATCACCCCTTAATGAGCCTGCCTAATATGCGCGAGCGTTGTGCAAGGATTGGGTCTGCGGGCAAGACTTTCTCACTAACAGGCTGGAAGATTGGTTACATTACTGCAGCGCCTGCGTTGATGTCGGCCATTGCCAAGGCCCATCAATTTGTCACCTTTACAACCCCGCCTAATTTACAAAAGGCAGTTGCGGCGGGCCTGAATTTTGAGGAAGAATATTTTAGCACGTTTACAGCTGATATGCAGGCACAGCGCGATATATTGGCCCAAGGCTTAACTGAGGTTGGCTTTAAGGTGCTTGAAAGTGAAGGGACCTATTTCCTCACTGCGGATTTTTCACCCCTTGGTTTTGAAGGTGATGATCTTGAATTTTGCCGTCATATAACGATCGAGGCCGGGGTGACAGCTGTGCCCACAGGGGCGTTTTATCAAAGTGATGGGCCAACAAAGTTTGTGCGTTTTTGCTTTTGCAAACAGCCTGCGTTATTGGGCGAAGCTGTAGCCAGATTAAAGGCGCATTTTTGTTAGGGCGTAAATTCATAAAATAGATTTGCTTTGGTTGATCAAAAATATAGGCAAGACAAGGAAAGGACTTGCAGGAAGTACCTGTACTTTCAAAAGGCTTTGATGCTGTATTTGCCTATATTTTTGATCAATCCCTAAAGGGACGGGATTACTTTGAGGATGGGCCGCGTTATAAACCCCTTAAAGTGCATGCACTTCTGCGGGTTTCATGCCTCACCCATCCTCAAAGTAATCTTCGCCAAACAAGTCTATTTTATGAATTTACGCCCTAGGGCATTTTTTTGTCCTTTTTCGTCGAAAAGCTATTGACGATGAGAAGTGTCTGGCGTACATAAGCGCCCACACACACTATGGCGATTGTAGCTCAGTTGGTTAGAGCACCGGTTTGTGGTACCGGATGTCGGGGATTCGAGTTCCCTCAATCGCCCCATTATAAAAAACCCTCGTTTAGCGGTGACGCAAACGAGGGTTTTTTCTTGTCAGTTTTTTGGTGACGTCTTAATGGTTGGCGGCAACGATATCCTGCACTTGGGTATAGGCGGCTTCGTCTTCAATGCCGTCCATGGCCGCGAGCATCATGGCTGCGGCTGTCATGGCTTCTTTGCTGTCATCTGGTGCGCCAATGCCACGTGCGTGGGCTTCTTCTAAAGCTTCATCATATATATCAAGAAGGGCAGCTGCATCCATAAGGGCTCTCCACAAAAAGGAAATGTAGAAATGTTCAGTCGAACAAGAATTAATAAACCATCACTTGTGTATGGTCGCTATATTATATCACTTTAAGTTTTGTTTGATATGGCACATTCAGAGTAGGCAAAGTCCCTTAGGTCATGTCCGAATGTGTAATTTTTCTTCTTTAAGACGCTCTTGAAAACTGTTTTCAGTGATCACGTCATGCAGGCTTTTATTTAATTTGAGCAAAAACCGTGTATTCTTTTTACTTAAGACATGCCGTAGGCTGAACGTCTGTTGCGCCAAGCTTTTAAAATTTTTAGGTAAAGGGGAATGCTTGGCGAGTCGCTGATAAATTTCCATCGGTACAACAATGGCGTTTAAGCGACCATGTTTTAACATACCTAACAAAATTTCATAATAGGGGGCCTCAATGGTTTTTCCTCGGAGCATTCCAACGGTTTGTTGGGCAATGGTGGAACCAAGGCGAATGCCGATTTTCTCTTGCTGAAGGTCACTTACTTGAAAAGGGGAGGGGTAGGTCTCGCTGTTATAAATCACGGCTACTGTGAATGTAGAGATCGGTGTTTTTAAAGCATGAAGCTTTGCACGGTTTTGTGCAATGAAAGAATCGCTGCGCCAGACACTGCCGTCTATGGCACCTCTTCTGAGCATGATGGCTGCGCGTTTTAAGGGAAGGGTGCGAAACTTTACGCAAAGGTTTGCGCGATTATAGGCTTCTTTTATGATTTTTTGAGCAATGATTTCTTCTTTTGTTTTTTGCTCACTGGCGATTTCTAGGCACTCAGTCGCAAAAGCTTGTGCACAAAAAAGGACAAGGGCGCTAAAAAAGAAAGTAAAACGTATCATATCTTATGAGAGAACCGATCAGACAGCCTATGTGTCTGATCGGTTCATCGTTATCCCAAAACTGGTATTTTTATTATTCTTGTAATTGCACTTAGTTGAGCATGTTTGACTGAACAACTTGTTCCACTTGATCATAGGCGGCCATATCTTCAAGGCCATCCATGGCTGCAAGCATCATGGCTGCGGCCGTTTTTGCTTCTCTTGTGGCTTCACAGTCGGCAATGCCTCTTGCGATTGCTTCGTCAAAGGCTTCGTCATAAATGTCCATTACTGCTGCGGCATCCATTGGCGAATCTCCATTTTCTGGTGTTTTTCTAACCGTGGTATTACTTGAATACTATCATAAGGCACTTTGTTTCGTGATCTGTGTATTTGTAGAGTTGAGCTGTTCAGTGGTATTACGTAAAACTCCCTAGGGGTGGGGCGTTTATGCGGTTTGAAAGCCTTGTTTGAACAGGTGTTTGCAAAGAATGTGTAAAAAAAATGAAAAATCCTATTGCAAGGGGTTTAGGGCGCTGTTATAACCCGCCCCACACCGAGACAAATCGTGTGTTGAAGGTCCCGTGGAGGGATGCCTGAGTGGCTAAAAGGGGCGGACTGTAAATCCGCTGGCTACGCCTACGTTGGTTCGAATCCAACTCCCTCCACCACTCCTTCATCAAGGGTTTGACGAGGTGTACAAAGAAGAAGAAGGGGGTGTAGCTCAGTTGGTTAGAGCGTCGGCCTGTCACGCCGAAGGCCGCGAGTTCGAGTCTCGTCACTCTCGCCACTTCTTTTTTGAAAATAACCATTCAGTATATTATGGTGACAGATAATATATTGTTTCCCATTGTGGGGGTGTAGCTCAGTTGGTTAGAGCGTCGGCCTGTCACGCCGAAGGCCGCGAGTTCGAGTCTCGTCACTCTCGCCATTTAAAAAAGCCTGCTGTTTTCAGCGGGTTTTTTTGATTCTTATTCCTAAGTTTATAATTTCTCTAATTCTAATTCTTGACATTATGCTGCGTATGCGAAATAAGAACGCGCTTGCAAACAAATGACCTAGGAGTTTTAGAAATGTCAGAATTTATCAATGAAAAAATCATGGGTGACTGGTTCCCGTTTTTGACAATGGGTATTGGTGTCTTCATGTTGGTTTGGTTGTTCTTCCTTGGTGATTTGGTCATGGGCCGCTAAGAGCGCCTTTTTACAAAACAGATTGCTTAAAAAAGCCTGTCGAACATATCGGCAGGCTTTTTTTATGTTTAGTTTCCTTGACCTTTGTCTGTTTCATGCGTATCTCTTAGGTGTCCGCTTAGCGGCGGACTACGGCGCTAGAGGCGTACATGGAATAAGCTGACTGGACCCGGGGGCGGTACCCGGCGCCTCCACCATAAGCTGATCAGGTTTATAATGATCAGTTTGTGATGGGGGCGAAATAGGATCGACAGCGGTAGTAAAGATGTAGTGTTGCGCTCGGTGAGCTACCACCGTATCGGTGCAAAACTTTACAAATGCCAACGACAATCGTATGGCTCCGGTTGCAGCTGCTGCGTAACGCAGTCGCTTGACCAAATTCAATTCCTATGAAGGTGAGTCTTTATAGGTGGGGTCCGGGGGTACCTAGCAACAGAGACCCCCACTTTTATCCCACATAAATATAATGATAAGATACGGTTAGGGTGTTAACCCATGCCCACCCCTTTATAGCGACGCTGTAGGCGCGATACTTTGTCATGATAAAGTGTGCCAATTGCAACCGTGACCCATGTAACATGGAACATGGCATGTAGAAAAATGACAAATTCCCCCGCAATGGGGCCGATTGAGGCGCGCTCAAATAACTCAGCAATTGTTGTCATAGGGGCTGGGTGGATGGCAAGTTTGCCGTAATAGGCAATGGCCTGAATAGCCAGTAACCAGGCATAGCTTCGTCTTAAACGCCGCCCTGTGGCACGCAAGAGGCTGATATGGTGTTTTGGGTTGACGTAGTCATTGGCAAGAATTTTGTGCCAGTCGCCATTGCGCTCATAATCATCGCCTAAAAGCATGGGGGCATAAAGTTCTGTTTCAATATGGCGTGCACGTGCGCGCCAGACATTGAAATAACGATAACGCCTCGCTTCAAACAGTAAGAACACAATCACAAGAAGTCCGACCAGAACAAGCGGCAAGGGCGAAGAGTTGACCCCGCTAAAGGTAATTGAAAAGGCAATCCCTGTGGTGACGACCGCCCAGTTTGTTGTGTTATCAAGTCGCGTTCGCCATGTTGTAGAGCGATAGACCTCGCCGCGATACAAGTGGGCAAGGGCGCCAAGTTCTGCAGGTGTGAACTTGGGGATCTCTTCTTTTTGTTCTGTCATTCCAGATATTTCCCTGTTTTTTCATATGCTGCGACATTGCTTCGCCAGTTGCAATAAAAATAAAATAGAACATTTTAAGAACATGTGTTGACAGGGCGGAGATGTTCTATTAATGTTCTATTTAACGAGTCGCCAGTTAGGAGAGTAGAAAATGTATATCCCAACCTTTGCAAAAGAGTTTTTGGCTTTAGGCAGTATTTTCGCTGCTGGTTATATGTGGTCTTTCATTCTGTGAATTTTACAATAAGAACAAAACAGGAATAAGTTTGATGTCGTATCGTGAATTGGGTGAAGCCCGCATTTTAAAACGCTATTCAAAGAATGAATTGTTAAAGCCTGTGCGCCGCGCGGTCTCGCCTGTTGATGAGCCTGTAAGCTGGCAATCCTTAAAGCAAACGACAGGGCGTTTTTCAAATGGTGTGCGCCCTGCAACAACACGTTTGCAGTAAAAAAGTTTCTTGCCGGGTGAGGCGATGATAATCCCCATTGAAGGTTACTGCCCTGACCTCATTATCGCCTCACCATTTTTTTGCTTAACTTAGAGAAAGTGACGCATCCGGCACAGGGGGAAGGGAGCGTTTGGTGCCATTATCATCAATGGCTACAAAAGTGAAAATTCCTTCTGTGACTTTCTCACGTATGAGGCCGCTTTGGCGCAAGACCCAAAGCTCAACCATGATCGCCATGGAGGTATTGCCTTCGCGCACGATATCTGTATAGACACATACGACATCGCCGACACTGACGGGTTTAAGAAATGACATGGCTTCCACGCCAACGGTTGCGACACGCCCTTGGGCGCGCCAAGCAGCAGTGACCCCGCCTGCAATATCCATTTGCGACATGACCCAACCGCCAAAAATATCACCATTTGGATTGGCATCACCGGGCATAGCAAGGGTTCTGATCGCTGGTTTTCCTGATGGGCCTACTTCTTGTTTACTCATTATTGGCTCCGTTTATCTTGTGTGAAGGAAATCTATTGTTTATGACAATATCATGCTTGCCTGAAAGGTCCATCCTTCCTATCATCGGGCACAAAATTTTTAAGACGACAGGCGGGCACTAAAATTGGCTATGGACTTATTTGAAGACGAGACACCTAAAACAGAGGGTGATTATACAGCACAGGACATTGAAGTCCTTGAAGGCTTAGAACCTGTTCGCAAACGCCCCGGTATGTATATTGGTGGTACTGACGAGCGTGCCTATCATCATTTGGTGGCAGAGATTCTGGATAACTCCATGGATGAGGCGGTCGCTGGACATGCCAGTCGCATTGAATTGGAGCTCGATGTTGAAGGCTGTATCACTGTTCGTGATAACGGTCGGGGTATTCCGGTTGATCCACACCCAAAGTTTAAAGACAAGTCTGCCCTTGAGGTGATTTTAACCACATTGCACTCCGGTGGTAAGTTTTCCGGTAAGGCCTATCAGACTTCTGGTGGTTTACACGGTGTGGGCATGTCTGTTGTAAATGCCCTTTCTGACAGTTTGATTGTGGAGGTTGCGCGTGATCGCACCCTTTGGCGTCAATCCTTTAGCCGTGGTCTTCCTGAAGGCCCGTTGAAAAACGAGGGTCAGGTCAATAATCGCCGTGGCACGACGATCTGCTTTCATCCTGATGTTGAAATTTTTGGCCCCCGTTTACAGTTTAAACCTGCCCTGCTTTATAAGATGGCGCGTTCGAAAGCTTATTTGTTTAAGGGGGTGGAAATTCGCTGGAAATGCGATGAAAGCCTGATCAAAGATGGCGATAAAACGCCTGCTCAAGGCGTGTTGCATTTCCCCGGAGGCCTATCTGATTACCTCAATAATGTTCTTGAGGGGCGCGAAGTTAAAACCGATGAGCCTTTTGCTGGTGATATAAAGTTTCCTGATGAACAGGGCAAAGTTGAATGGGCGATTGCTTGGCCTGAAGATGAAGAAGCTTTCTTTAATTCCTATTGTAATACAGTTCCAACGCCTCTTGGCGGCACCCACGAACAGGGGTTTCGAACAGCACTGACCAAGGGTATACGCGCTTATGGGGAGCTGATTAACAATAAGGGGGCTTCCAAAATTACAGCGGATGATGTGATTAATGGCGCCTGTATTATGTTGTCAGCCTTTATTCGCGACCCACAATTCCAAGGCCAGACCAAGGAAAAACTTGGTACCCAAGAAGCTGCAAAACTGATTGAAACAGCCATTCGGGATAATTTTGACCATTGGTTGGCGGGTAACCCCGAGATTGGTACCCAGCTTGTTGAATATTTGATTGAGCGTGCTGATATTCGTTTGCGCAAGAAAAATGCAAAACAGATGAAACGCCAATCAGCAACCAAACGCTTGCGCCTGCCGGGGAAGTTAACCGATTGTACGCGTTCTGTTTCTGATGGCACTGAAATCTTTTTGGTGGAGGGTGATTCTGCGGGGGGCTCTGCCAAACAGGCGCGCAACCGTGAGAACCAAGCCATCCTGCCCTTGCGTGGTAAAGTTCTAAATGTATGTTCGGCCTCTATTGATCAGATCAACGCCAATAAAGAACTCAGTGATATGGGGGAAGCGCTTGGCTGTGGTACACGTGAAAGTTTCGAGCTTGATGATCTGCGTTATGAGAAAATTATCATCATGACAGATGCGGATGTGGATGGGGCTCATATCGCCTCCCTCTTGATGACCTTTTTCTATCAAGAAATGCCGGGTCTTGTTGAATCAGGCCGCCTGTATCTTGCCCAGCCTCCGCTATATCGCTTGGCGACGGGTTCAAAAAGTATTTATGCCATGGATGATCTTGAAAAAGATGAGATCATGGAAAAAGAATTTAAAGGCAAAAAAGTTGATATCAGCCGATTTAAGGGCTTGGGTGAGATGCCACCAAGGCAGCTTAAAGAAACTACTATGGACCCGAAAAACCGCACCTTACTGCGCGTAACAGTACCTCATGGTCATAGTGATGAAGACATTGAAGCTGCGGGCGAAACAAAAGATTTAGTGACACGCCTGATGGGTAAAAAGCCGGAGCATCGCTTCCAGTTTATTCAGGAACGTGCTAAATTTGTAGAAGATTTAGACGTTTAATCTTTTTGCCAAGAGGAGGTTGCGTGATGAAGGTTTTTCATAGTGCAGCCCTGCTTTGTTGTTCAGTTGTGCTTAGCGGGTGTTTTTCCCATTCAATGATGCGCACGCAACAACATTTCGGGGTTGAGGGATGGATTGCGGGGGCCGCTACTGAAGGGCATTTGGACGTGGTGGTTTATGGAACCGATGATCACATGCTCAAGAAATCTATCGTGCAGGCGATGGATGGGCATCATGAAGGTCCACCTGTACCCATGCGATTATTGGATAAAGACCCACAAAAAGGCACGCGTATTGTTGTGATTCTAGATCATGGTCACGACGTTTATAGTAGTTATGCTTGTGATCTTCCCAAAGAAGGGATTGATTTTGACAAAGGCCCCGCCACACGCGCAGCACTGACCTTTTGCTATGATGATACGGAATATGGTTTTGTCAGTGCCACATCACTACAGGGCAAGTTGATGGCAGGAAGCGCACCTTTTGACGATTTCTATCGAAATGCCACTTATTATCTGGCTAATCCCTATTATGAAGAAACATATAATAGTAGTGATTGTGAACTTGGTAGCGCGTGCTAAAGACATAAAGAAAGGCGGATCAGTTTTTTTGATCCGCCTTTTATTTTTTTAAGGGAACATCGGTTGTTGGGTGAGGCCTGATATCTCATCAAAGCCGAACATGATGTTCATATTCTGCACGGCTTGGCCCGAGGCCCCTTTAACCACATTATCTTCTACACAAACAATGATGGCACGACCGGGGGCGCGATCAGCAAACACACCGATAAGGCAATAGTTGGACCCGCGCACATGGCGTGTGGCTGGGCTGTTGCCTTCTTCAACAACACGCACGAAGGGATCATTTGCATAAGATTGATCCAACGTGCTGCGCAGATCATCAACGCTTGCACCCTTTTCAAGGCTGACATAGATGGTGGAAAGAATACCACGGTTCATGGGCATTAAATGCGGTGTAAAGCTCACGATAACGTCTTTACCCGCAGCTTCGCTCAAACCCTGTTCAATTTCAGGGCCATGACGGTGGGTGCCCACACCATAGGCATTAATCGCATCAGAAACTTCACAAAACAGTGTGCCTTCTTTTGGCGCACGTCCGGCCCCAGTGGTGCCAGATTTTGAATCAATGATGATACCATCTGTGCTGATTTTACCTTCTTTTAAAAGCGGGATCAGCGGCAGTTGGGCTGAGGTTGGATAACATCCCGGGTTTGCGACAAGGCGTGCCTTGGCAATCTCGTCACGTTTCAGCTCGCTCAAGCCATAGACAGCTTCTTTTTGAAGCTCGGGTGCGCGGTGTTCATCACCATACCATTTTGCATATTCTTCAATGTCTTTCAGGCGGAAGTCTGCAGACAAATCGACAATGCGGACATTTTGCGGCAGTGAAGCGATGAATTGCTGTGTCGTGCCATGGGGCAGGCAGCAAAAACATACATCAATGTGAGACCAATCGACTTCATCCATCTTGATAAGGTCTGGCAGTTCAAGCCCGCCCAGATGCGGGAAAACATCAGCCATGCGCATCCCGGCTTTACGGTCAGCCGTCATGGCGGCAATATCCACATGGGGATGGTTGATCAAAAGGCGCACCAGTTCTGCACCTGTATATCCGCTGGCACCAACAATGGCTGCTTTGATTTTGTTCATTATCTTTTCTCGATTTCAAAATAAAAAAGGACCCGAACGGGTCCTCATTTCAAGAGTCCATACACCCGTTCAGTACATTAAATCACTGTTTGTGTGTATCGTCGCATGGCTCTTTCTTTCATAAAAGGATCGGTCTTGCTGCCATATTTATCATTTTTGGTCAGGAAATCCAGCCTTTTTATGAGTTTAGGCCTAATCAAAGACCGTATAAAGCTTGTTGCTATCTAATGTGTATGTCCAAGGCAGGCCTGAATTGCGCCAGCCATTTTTTGCGCGCACACCCATGGAGTTGCCTTCTTTTAATTTGCCGCCTTCAAACCCATCTACAATGGTGTATGAGTTTTTGTAGCCCAACTCAAAAAACATGCTGGCAGCAGGGGCACTGCGGGTGGAGCCAGATCGGCACATAAACAGCAAGGTGGTTGATTTATTTGCACCATATTCAGCGAGTTTCTCTTCAACTTCTTCCATGAAAGTTTCATTCAAAGGGAATTCAAAAGATTTTCCGGTGACCCGTGTGCGGTCCACAATGCGAAAAGGAACGTGGATGTCGGTATCATTGGTCCAGCCGGTAAACATAATTTCAACCGGGTCACGCACATCAATGAGTAAGGCTTTTTGGTCTTTTTGTAAAATGTCATAGGCCTCAAGAGCTGTGACATAAAGGCCGGATTTAGTCAGGGCAGTTTCTTTTTTGGGAACATCAGCGGCGTTAAGATTAAGCGCTATCAAAAAAAGCGAAGCAAATAGAGTGATTGAAAAATGAACGGCTTTCATTGGGGCCTCTTTATCTGAAGTAACATTAGAGAGTTTTTATGTTTTTGATTTCTAATATTTGTAACATATTTTCTTTGGCTTTGGGGCGATAATCTCGTCTTAAAAAAAATGCGGGAATGTGGTGTTACTTTTGCATTTAGGATTGTACTTCTTGATTGAGAAGCATTATCCTCGACCACTTCAAATGTATTAACCAAGCCCTTATTCAGGTATCCCAATGAGTGAAGAATTAATCAAACAAGGTTGGCTTCCCCCAGAGCGCGTGCAAGAAATCGTTGCTTTATTGGATGTAATTGGCCAAGGCGCCTTTATTGATGTGCCCAAGGGTGATGATCAAATCGGCCAAGCCGTTCGTAAACTTGCCGTAGATATTGGACGTTTATCATCAAGCCAGATGAAGCGCACTGTGGCGATATCTATGGAGCTGAATGAGGCGGTTATTGCAGCGGCAAACTTAAGCCGGGCAACGTCTGTGACGGATAAAAACGCCCAAGGCATGGCCTCTGCAACGGAAGAAATGTCTGTCTCTGTTGATACGATTGCGGCTCAGGCGACAGAAACATCAAAGCTTGCCAATGATGTTAAAAAGCTTGCTCGCCAGGGTGAGGAACATGCCTCCTCTGCTGATGATGCCATGACGGATATTGAAACCTCCATGCGTGGTGTTGCTGAACGAAGTGATTCTTTAAGCGAGTCATCGCGTGACATTGGGCAGGTTGTTGATCTGATTTCTGAAATTGCCTTTCAGACAAACCTTTTGGCACTCAATGCGGCAACTGAGGCTGCACGTGCAGGCGAGGCTGGTAAAGGTTTTGGTGTTGTTGCAACAGAAATACGTAACTTGGCTGAACGTACGCGTGAAGCAACGAAAGATATTCAACGCAATATCACAAACTTTCGAAATGAAATTGGGTCCATCATTGAAGCCTTGGATAGCAGTGATAAGACGGTTAAAAACGGGCATGACATCATCAGCATGTCAAAGGGCTCTATGCAGGAAATTGTTAAATCCATTATGGATTTAACCCAAAGAAGCGCTGATATTTCAGAAACGGTCGGCCAGCAAAAACAAGCCGCGCGTGAAATTGCCAAAGGCATTACTGAAGTTGCCGGAATGACCAAGCAAATTCAGGATGCGACATATACGGTGCTGGATTCCATGGATGGGGCAGAAAAGCATCTGGCGACCCAGATTAATGATATTGCAGAATTAAAACTGCCTAAAAAAGCACTTCATCTGGCGAAATCGGATCATATTATCTGGAAAAAACGCCTTGCCGCCATGGTTGTCGGGCGTGAAAGCCTTAACCCAGATGAGTTGGCAGATCATACCTGTTGTCGTTTAGGGAAATGGTATTATGCCTGTGATGATAAGCGGGTTAAGTCACTTAAAGCCTTTAAAGATATCGAGGACCCACATATTTTAGTGCATAAACACGGTATTGAAGCTGCGCGTAAATATAAAAGAGGCGATGTGGAAGGGGCTTTGGCTGAAATTTCACAGGTGCAACGTGCCTCTGTTCATGTGATCCACCACTTAAATGAACTAACGCGCCCAGCAAAAAAAAGCTAGGGCGTGAATTGACATAAAACTTTCATTTTTCTTTAGGTGAATGATAACTTTTGGGCGCTATGGTCTTGCTCATTAGAAAGTTTAGCAAAAGAGTTTCACAATGAAGATGATCGCGTGAAACAAGTGAGAGAAAAATGAGTTCAGAACAAAAATTCTTAGTGAAATACGGTATCCATAATTTCGTTTCATACACAGAAAATCGTGGAAAATTTACTTTTTTCATCTGCCAAAATGAGCGTGAAGGCATGATCAGTCATGCAAAAATGCTGATCCAAGGCGGGTATGGCGAAGCGACTGATATTCGCCTTACCTAAAGTCGAAGTTCATAATCTGTTTGAAAAGCACTCACCTTTGTAAGGAGAGTGCTTTTGTATTTTGGTATTCATAATTTACGCGTGCAATCTATGATAATTGGCATATAATGAAGCTAGTTTAGAGTATATGTAATCTGTGGTGGAAAACTTTGCGTTCTCTTATTGTATCAATTTGCATGTTATTTTTAAGCATGAATACGCTACAAGCGCGCGATATCTCAATCGCGATGGGTAGTATTGAACCATATTTTATTTCTAAACAAGATTCCGGTATTTTCACTGATTTAATCCGGGCAACTTTTCGCAAAATCCCCGAGTTACAACCGTCTTTCAGATTTGGTTTGACCAATAAGGTTCGCTGGAATCTTTACGAGGTGGGTAAAGTTGATGCGGTTGCCAATATCTTTGATTCTGTTGATGCAGATGGGTGTCGAACAGACGAGCTTTTCCGTTTTAGTGATGTTGCGATTACACGCAAATCCTCAAATTTAAAATTGAATGAACTGGTAGACCTTTCCGGACAAACAATCATTTCTTTTGAAGGCGCACGGGGTTTTTTTGGTGAAAAATATTCAAAGCATCTAAGTGATGAAAAGTATTTTGAAACCAAGGTGCAGGCATCGCAAGCACGTATGCTGATCACAAAACGGGTTGATGTGAGTGTTGGGGACCTGTTTATTTTCCTGAATGCTCTTCAAGACCCGGCAAATGTGGGGGCTTCTCCGGCTGATTTTGATTACCACATGCTCTTTCCTCAAATCTCCACACGTATGGCCTTTAAAGATGCAAGCTTGTGCGCTCCTTTTAACAAGGCGTTGAAGGAAATACGCGATAATGGTGAATATGAAGAAATTTATGATATGTACCTGAAACGTTATAACTTCACACAATAATCATAAAAATTTTGTCATGATATGTTCATCAAAGAATGTGGTCTCTTGTAAATAGCTTTCTTTTCTGGTCGCTTCAATGTCATAGCCGTGCTTCTTAAAGAAGCTAAGTGCTTGTTGATGAATACTGACAACATCTACTGATATTGAATGACAGTTTTGATCTTGCGCCCAGCTTTCAGCTTGTTCAAGTAAGCGTGATCCAATGCCTTGTTGATGCATGTCCGGGCTTACAACAATGCCAAAACCTGCCTTGTGGCTCCATTCTGGTTCTCGTTGGCGACCAATCCAGATATTGCCTTTTATTTCTGTGCTGTCTCTTGCGACAAAGATGGCGAGGAATTCGCCCTGATTATCTAAATAATAATCCATCCATTGTATTTCGCCTTGTTTTCTACTCTTGGGCACAAAGGGAAAAGTCTCCCCATAAAAATAGTGAAGTTTGATGAGCTCATCACGATCAGAATTTGTTGCCTGTTCAATACGCATTTGATGGTCCTTTCATATGCTAGCTACTAATGGCTATGAAAGGGTTTGAGGTTTTTATTCAAGGGTAGAAATGAGATGTGTGGTGGCAGCGATCTGTTCTTTTAGCTGCTCATCTGTTTCAGGAGGAGTGAGGCATAGATAATAGCTGTTCTCTTCACTTGGATAGAGCTGGATTTGGCACAAAATAGCATCACCTATGTGGATGGTGATTTCAGTTGCTTGTTCATCAGATGTGATTTGTGCATGTTTGGGCAATAGGGTGGTGAGGCTGTGACAGGCTGTTTCATAATCAGAAATTGTGCTCAGGCGAGATGAAATCACTTCATACAGTTTTTCCATCAGGGCGTTTCTGGTTTTGATTTTTGGGTCTATTTTCATAGCTGTCATTATGTAATACTCATTTGTATAGATTGTTGGAAAGGTCCCTGAAATGAAAAAAATGAATCGTCGCCTATTCGTGAAATCCCTATTTGGCGCTGCTGCGTTATCTGTTGTGTCTACACATGTTATGGCAGATGGTCATGGCAAAGGTAAGGGCAAGGGTAAAGAAATGCGCAAAATGAGCGAGGAAGCTGAACGCGAAGCGCGCAAGGATCGCGAAGAAGAAGAGCGCGAATATCAAAAAGAAGAAAGAGAAGCCCGCAAAGAGCAAAGAGAAAAAGAGCGTGAAGCGCGAAAAGAAATGAAGAAAATGAATAAGGGTAAAGGGAAATAATAATTCCTTTTAAGCAGCTATATGATGAAAAAACTTGAAAAATACCTATTCCTTGGCCTTTTTTTAGCTTCTAGCATGGTCTTTCTTTCAGCTTGTTCACCGGAAGTCGGTTCTAAAGATTGGTGTCAGATGCTTAAAGAAAAGCCAAAAGGCGACTGGACAGCAAATGAGGCTACTGAATATGCCAAGAGCTGTCTGTTTTAAGTAAAGAGAAAGAGCAAAGACAAAAAAAGCCGCCTCCCAAAAGAAGCGGCTTCTTTGTATCCGTATGTTCGGACAAGCAGTAATCGTATAAAGATTAACGCTTGGAGAACTGGAAAGAACGACGAGCTTTTGCTTTACCGTATTTCTTACGTTCAACAACGCGAGAGTCACGAGTAAGGAAGCCAGCAGCTTTAAGCGCAGGGCGCAAAGTTGGCTCGAAGTTGTTCAAGGCACGAGAGAGGCCGTGGCGAACCGCACCGGCTTGACCAGAAAGGCCGCCACCAGTAACTGTTGCAACAACGTCAAACTGACCTTCACGTTCTGTTACTTCAAAGACCTGGTTCAGGATCATTTGAAGAACTGGACGTGCGAAGTATTCAGCAACATCGCGACCGTTTACAGAGATTTTACCAGAACCTGGCTTAACCCATACACGTGCGATGGCGTTTTTACGACGGCCTGTACCGTATGCACGGCCTTGAGCGTCGATTTTAGGCTCAACAGGAGCAGCAGCTTCAGCTGCCGGAGCTTCAGAACCAGTCGCAGTCACTTCTGCGAGGTCTTCCAAAGTCTTCTTTTCTTCAGCCATGATTATGCGCTCCGTTTGTTTTTATCATTCATGGAAGCAACGTCGAGTACTTCCGGCTTTTGTGCTTCATGCGGGTGTTCAGTACCAGCATAAACGTGCAGCTTTCTCATTTGCTCGCGACCTAATGGGCTGCGTGTGATCATGCGCTGAACAGCTTTTTCGATCACGCGTTCTGGGTGGTCACCATCCAGAATTTGTTCTGCTGTACGTTGCTTGATACCGCCCGGGTGGCCAGTGTGCCAGTAGTAAATTTTGTCAGAGCGTTTTTTGCCTGTCAGTTTTACTTTATCAGCATTGATGATAACGATGTTGTCACCAGTGTCGATGTTTGGCGTGTAAGTCGGCTTGTGCTTGCCGCGCAGATATTGCGAGACGATTGCCGCCAAACGACCCAGAACAACCTCTTCAGCGTCGATCACGAACCATTTGCGTTCAATTTCGCTCGGCTTTGCAGTGTAAGTTTTCATGTCAGTCCACTTGCATACGGATTAAATACGGTTTTCAAAAAGGCAATAGAATCACCCTTTCAAAAGGAAGCCGCATTATGTTTATTTCTGAGTGTAAGTCAACACCTAAAAAACGTTTAAAATCAGCATATTAAAAATGCGGTATTATAATACCTTTTCTGTATCCCGCAGAAAATAAAGTGCTTTGGGCGGGCGTTGAAAATTAATAAAAACAAGGTGTTAGCTAACTTTAGTTCGGCTCAGAGTGTCAAGGCGAGGGGAAGATCAGCAAGAAGGCACTGAGCGTAATCAGTGATAAAGCTGTACTTAATAAGATGGCATTGCCTGCGATTCGATCCCCCACACCATAACGCGTGGCAAAAACAAACGGGTTGGCGCCTGTGGGCATGGCCGCACCCAAGGTGGCAATCATGGTCCATAAAGGGGAGGTTCCCACTATATAGGTGCAGATCAGCCAGACCCCCGCGGGCATGAGGATAAGCTTTGCAAAGGTAACCAAAAGAACTGGGGCCTTGGTTTCTTCAAGACGTAAGGAATAGCGCGCCATGCCACCACCTACGGCAAATAGGGCACAAGGCGCAGCTGCTTTGCTTAAAAGCTCAGTGATGCGATCAATCACTTGGGGGAGCTCGCTGCCGGTTTCAGAAAAGATCCAGCCAGAAACCAGTGCAATGACCAAAGGGTTGCTCAGCACGGTTTTGATTGCGCCTGTGAAGATGGCGAGAATACTGGCATTGGGGTTGCGCCCAGTCTCAATCATAATGCAGGGCAGGGTAAAAAGTACCATGGCATTAAAGGTGATGAGGGTCATCAAGGGCACAAGCGCTTCTGGGGGATAGGCGGTTTGCACAATGGGTAGGGCGATTAGGGCAAGGTTTGAAAAACACGCACTGATCCCCACCACAACGCTGCGCTCATGACCGATCTTGCGCATGAGGAAATAACAGCCAAACAGGATGAAAACACCCATACCGAAAAAAGCGGCTAGGATGGAAAGCTCAAGTTTTTGCGTCATCACCCCACTGGCGGAGGTGCGAAATAAAAGGGCCGGGACGGCGAGATAGAAGATAAAACGGGTGAGATCATCCACACCGCTTTGGCTAAAAAGGCCGCGTTTAACCATAAGGTAGCCCAAGGCGATCAGGGCAAAAACCGGTAAAATGATTGTACCTATATCTGACATGTCTTTTGATAGCCTTTTTTACCGGGTCTGGGCATCAATAAATGTATTTAAAGACAAAAGAATGATATGACTGCAATAGGTATTTGACCAATTAGGCGGGGTTTATCATGTTCAAACATCCTGATTTTCGTAATCTTTATGTGGTTGACCACCCGCTTATCCAGCATAAGTTAAGTCATATGCGAAATAAGGAAACCTCGACCAAGAGCTTTCGTGCGCTGTTAAATGAAATCTCTTTACTGATGGGGTATGAAATTACCCATGATCTGCCTTTAACCTCTAAAGAGATTGAAACGCCGATTACCACCATTGTAGATGCCCCTGTTTTAGAAGGGCGCAAAATTGCAGTTGTGCCGATTTTGCGCGCAGGCCAAGGCATGAGCGATGGCTTGTTGGAATTGATGCCTTCTGCCCGTGTGGGCCATGTGGGGCTTTATCGGGATGAAGAAACCAAGAAGCCTGTGGAATATTTGGTAAAATTGCCAGAGGTCGAGGGGCGCACCTTTATTGTGTGTGACCCTATGTTGGCAACGGGGCATTCGGCGGCCTATGCCTGTGATGTGCTGAATAAAGCAGGGGTGAAGGATGAAGATATCCGTATGCTCGTGCTGGTTGGCGCACCAGAGGGCATGAAGCTCTTTGGAGAAACTCATCCTGATGTGAAGGTCTATGTGGCCTCCCTTGATTCTCACCTAAATGAGAAAGCCTATATCGTGCCGGGTCTGGGCGATGCGGGGGACCGTTTATTCGGTACTAAATAGTTTTAAGCCAGAATGTCGATTTTATGGGCAGAGGTCGCTTGTGTGGCGGCGACTTTTGCTTGTTCAGTGGCTTGACCACTCATCATTTCGGCTACTTGCGTGTTGGTTTCCACAGCCATTTTGACTTGTGCAGCCGAGGCCGTTTGTTGCTGTAGATTTTGCATCATACCAACGCCATAGGCACCTATTCCGGGAATACTCATGAGCTTAACCTTTCAAAATGGAAGGGTGAGTATAGCAAACTTATTCTTCAATGTCGAAGCCTTAAGAAAAGAGCGCGCGGTGCAGGCCCTTAGAACGGGATTTCATCATCTAGAGGGGATGAATTATAAGATTGGTCTGTGCTAAAATCTACAGGACCAGAGTTAGAGGCAGGGGCTGACTGGTAATTATCCTGTTGCTCGCCTCTTTTTACCTGCCATGCTTTGATATCTGTATACCAACGTCCATTATATTCACGGCTTTCAATATCAATTGAGACCGCAACCTGATCGCCTTGCTTAAGGGCAAAATCATCAATTTTATCGCCCCAGACCATGAAACAAATCTTCTTAGGATATTGGCCTTCAGTTTCAAGAATATACTCTTGCTTGCGCCATGTACCTTTAGCAGACTGCCCTGATTTTTCTGGGAGTAATTCGACGATTTTACCGTTTAGTTCCATTGTTTAAGAATCCTTTTTTTAAGGGCAAGCAAGTTAATCCGAAACCATTGATGGTTTGGGACAATAATCTATAGCCATTCAGGATGCTAGAGCATTGCTAAATTAATTTTCTCGATTTTCACGTTTATGAGACAAGCTCTTAGGATCGCGGTGGGATGGAATAAGTCCCTGTGGCATGGGCGACAGGTTCATCATGACCATCGCTATGTAAGGTCACTTCCATGACGGCAAGGCGTTTGCCGAGTTTTAAGATGCGTCCCTCTGCCATTAAATCACCAGGTGCCGGGCGATGCATAAAGTTGATGTTAAAACTGGTCGTAACCGCGAGCTTGACCTTACCAATGGCAGATAGGATCACCGCATACATGCAGGCATCGGCGAGTGCCATCATGGTGGGGCCAGAAACGGTGCCGCCCGGGCGCAACATATTGTCATTAAAAGGCAGGCGCAAAATGGCTTCACCATCGCCCACTTTGTCGGTTTTCATGCCGATCTCTTGGGCCCATGGCAATTCGGTTTCAATAATATGATCGAAATCTTCTTGTGTAATTTTTGCCATACCTGTCAGACCTTTTATTTTGTATAATGTGATAAAGAGCGTATATGACGTTTACGTAAACGTCAATTTCATATATTGTGAGTGCTAATTTATAGAACAACATTATTCAGGGAGTAAACTAACATGAGCGCAGTGGCTGAAACACAAAACGAACAACTTATCACCCGCACGGATAAAGATGGTGTGGCGACCGTGATGCTAAACCGCCCGAAAAAATTCAATGCTTTGTCTATGGCCGTTTTGGACGCCTTGTTGGAAGAATTTACCCGCATTGGCGATGATAAATCCGTTCGTTGTGTGGTGATGGCTGGTGAAGGCAAGGCATTTTGCGCCGGTCACGACCTCAAAGAAATGCGCGCTGATACCAGTCGTTTGGCTATGCAGGCTCTGTTTGGGAAATGCTCCCAAGTGATGCAGAAAATCACCTCTATCCCACAGCCCGTTATTGCGCGCATCCACGGTATTGCCACAGCAGCAGGTTGCCAATTGGTTGCCACCTGTGATCTCGCCGTTGCAGTTGAAGAAGCACGTTTTGCCACATCGGGCATTAATGTGGGCTTGTTCTGTTCCACGCCAATGGTCGCGCTTACGCGTAATATGCCGGCAAAGCAAGCGTTTGAAATGCTGGTGACAGGTGATTTCATTGATGCGCAAACTGCATTGCAATATGGCTTGATCAACAAGGTTGTCACAGCGGATAAGCTGGATGAAACCGTGATGGAAATGGCTTTGAAAATTGCCTCAAAACCTGCGGTCTCCATCGCCTTTGGCAAGCAGTTGTTTTATAAACAGATCGAAGCTGCCAAGCAGGTCGCTTATGATATGGCAGGCGATACCATGACCTGTAATATGTTGACTGAAGATGCCCAAGCGGGCGTGGATGCCTTTATTGCCAAACAGCCTATGCCAGAATGGAAAGGCAAATAAGGGATAATCTTTATGAGTGAACTGATCTATGGCGATGACTGGCTGAAATCGATCTTAAAAGAGGTGCGTGTCATTGCCATGGTCGGGGCCTCTGCCAAATGGAATAGACCGAGCAACTTTGTTATGAAGTATCTTCAGGGCAAAGGGTTTCGCATCGTGCCTGTGAACCCCGGTCTTGCGGGCCAAGAAATCCTGGGTGAGACGGTCTATGGTTCTTTGAGCGATATTCCTTTTGACTATCACATGGTGGATATCTTCAGAAATTCTGAAGCCGCAGCCGTGATTACGCATGAAGCCATGGCTTTAAAAGATGAAAAAAACATCAAAGTCATCTGGATGCAGCTTTCTGTGCGCCATGATGAGGCAGCCGCCAAGGCCAAGAGTGCAGGCTTAAAAGTGGTGATGGATCGTTGCCCCAAGATTGAATATGGCCGCCTGTTTGGTGAGCTCAGTTGGTCGGGCATTAATTCGGGTATTATATCTTCAAAGAGGCTGAAATGAGCGACAAACCCAAAGAGTACGGCCTTGAAACCCGAACTATCCATGCCGGAAGTCGCCCCGATGCGACCACAGGGGCGCGCAATACACCCATTTATCAAACCACGTCTTATGTGTTTGATGATGTAGATCATGCTGCCGACCTATTTAACCTGCAAACATTTGGTTTTATCTATTCGCGCCTGACAAACCCGACGGTTTCTGTACTTGAAGAACGCATTGCAAATTTAGAAGGCGGGCGTGCAGGGGTATGTTGTGCCTCGGGTCATTCCGCACAGTTTCTGGCGTTCTTTTCCCTGTTGGAACCAGGCGATCGTTTTCTTGCCTCAAAAAACTTATATGGCGGGTCCATCACCCAGTTTGGGGTGAGCTTTAAACGCTTGGGCTGGGAAGTTGATTTTGTCGATGCCACAGACCTTGAAGCGGTGAAAGCCGCCATCAAGCCAGAACATAAAGCGCTTTTTATTGAGCCCTTGGCAAACCCGGGCGGCATTATTTTAGATACGCAGGCGCTGGCTGATCTCGCCCATGAAAATAATATGGTCATGGTGGTGGATAACACCATGGCAACGCCGATCCTGTTTCGCCCGTTTGAACATGGTGCAGACATCATCACCCATTCCACCACCAAGTTTTTAGGCGGTCATGGGACTTCGATGGGCGGGGCGATTGTGGAATCCGGTAAGATCGATTGGGCCAAACTGGGCAAGTACCCTTCCATGGTGGAGGCCGATCCGGCCTATCATGGGCTGAGCTTTGCTGAAACCTTTGGTGATTTTGGCTATTGCATGAAAACCCGCTGCGTGGGTTTGCGCGATTTTGGCCCCGCCATGAGCCCAACCAATGCTTTCAACACCATCACGGGTATGGAAACCTTGCATTTGCGCATGGAACGTCATGTGGAAAATGCCCATAAGGTAGCCGCCTTTTTACAAGGCCACCCTGCTGTGAGTTGGGTGTCATATGCTGGATTGAAAGACAGTCCTTATTATGATCTGGCACAAAAATATATGCCCAAGGGGCCGGGCTCTGTCTTTACCTTTGGAGTGAAAGGCGGCTTTGAGGCAGGTGTAAAAGTGGTGGAAACGGTCAATCTGATTTCCCATCTCGCCAATATCGGTGATACCCGCAGCCTGATCATCCATCCCGCCAGCACCACACATCGCCAACTGAGCGAAGAACAGCAAATTGCTTGTGGGGCCGGACCAGATGTCTTGCGCCTCTCCATTGGTCTAGAAACTGCCGATGATATTATCCGCGATCTGGATGAGGCTTTAACCTGACGTTATGCGGGCGCAGGCCAGCATCCAGTAGTCTTTAGTCGCGCCTTAAAGTCACGGTCTTTCTTAATGGCAGCTTCTCTTGATTGGGCCGCACTTCGGTCAGTAAAGCCGCATTCGGCGTATATAAGCTCCCACGGACCGCGTGCGCGGGTGTATTTTGCCCCGCCTGCACGTTTGCCATTATGTTCTTCTAAGCGACGCGTCGGTGAGGTGTCATAGGTGACACCTGTATAGGCTTCCCCACGTTTATTAAGCAAGACATAGACAAACCAACGTTTTTCTTTAGTCATGTAGAGCGCAGCATCCAAGAGCGAATACGTTCAGCCACCATTTTCCAGCGTTTATCAAGCATAACCGCATGGGGCGCACCGGGGATAATTTCTAGATCGGCCTCATGGAACTCAGCGGTTTCTTTTAAGGCGGAAACCGGGATCATCACATCGGCGTCACCACCGATAACAGCAATGGCGGTGCCTTCTTTTGCACGGCGACGCGGCACATCAAGATAGGCCACTTCGTTAATGGCGCGCAGGGATTCAGGCTGGAACAAGCCATGGGCCTCTGCCAGTGAGGCAGGATGGGTGTCATCAGAAACGAGCAAGCGTTTGAGCATTTCAAAGCTCATGGCATCGGGGCCAAACATCATGACTTGGTTTAAGGACCAATAAAGATCAAGCGAACCACTCATAATATGCATGATGGAACTTAAAGCCCCGCTTGGCGGCAGGGAGTTAAGCAAAATAGCGCCGGCACAATCATGGTCTTCAATATATTTCTGCACCACCATGCCCCCAAGGGAATGACCGACCAGAACTGGGGGCTCACCAATATGATCAACAGCGTCAATCACATCTTGTACAAAATCGCTTAAGCCACATAAATGTAGGGTCCAGTCGTTTTGCGGGCCATGACCGCTTAAATTCACCGCATAGCAATCATGACCATGATCTGCAAAAAACGGCATGAAGCGATGGCGCCAGATGGGGGCCGCACAGAAGGAACCATGAATAAACAGGATAGGGGCTTTTTTCCCGTTTTTCTTGGTGGCTTTTAATTCGATGATTTCAGGGGGCATTTTGTTTTTTTTCCAATAGTTTATCCCTTCAGCATAGAATCCATGGCTTAGCAAAAGGTAAAGAATGAAAAAATACCCTTAAAACATATGTTAGAGAGGGGTGGTTCACGCTCAAAGGAGCGAAGAATGGGGAAAAAGATGTGTGATTATATATGCTCATGAAGAGCTTTGCCCTGAGCCCGTTTTCGAACTTGCGTAAAAAAAGACTCTCAGGTAGTGTGCGCGCACTGTTTTAAGGGGCTTTTTATCAAAAGGATCGCAAGTACGATGACCTCTCACATGGATATGGCGAACGCCATTCGTTTTCTCTCCGCTGATGCCGTTCAGAAAGCCAAATCCGGCCATCCGGGTATGCCCATGGGCATGGCAGATGTCGCGACTGTTCTGTTCACCAAATATATGAATTTTGACCCGAAGCAGCCTAAATGGGCTGATCGTGACCGTTTCGTACTGTCTGCGGGCCATGGTTCCATGTTGATGTATTCCTATCTGTATCTCACAGGTTATGAGGATATGACCATTGAGGAAGTCAGCAACTTCCGCCAGCTTGGTGCAAAAACGGCTGGTCACCCTGAATATGGTCATGCCACGGGTATTGAAACAACAACTGGCCCACTCGGCCAAGGCATTACCACGGCTGTGGGTATGGCGATGGCTGAAAAGCTGCAAAATGCACGCTACGGTCAAGATGTTGTCAATCACTATACATACGTCATTGCCGGTGATGGTTGCCTTATGGAAGGCATCTCACATGAGGCGATTTCAACAGCAGGCCACCTTGGTTTGAACAAGCTGATCGTTTTCTGGGACGATAACGAAATCACCATTGATGGTAAGCTTGATGTTGCGGCTTCTGATAATCAGCTTAAGCGTTTTGAAGCTTCTGGCTGGCACACACAAGCCATTGACGGTCATGACCCTGATGCCATTGCGCTTGCGATTGATCACGCAAAAGAAAGCAACCAGCCGTCTTTGATTGCGTGTAAAACCAAAATCGGTAAAGGCGCACCAACTCTTGAAGGCTCTCATAAAACACATGGTGCCCCACTTGGTGATGAAGAAATTGCAACCATGCGCGAACAGCTTGGTTGGGATGCAGCACCGTTTGAAATTCCTGAAAAGACTTTGACTAAATGGCGCGAAGCCGGCGCTCGTGGCGCTGAAATGCGCGAAGCATGGCAGGAACGCTTTAACGAGCTGGACCTTGATGCACAAGAAACCTTCGTGCGCACCAATGATGGTGGCTTGCCGGAAAACTGGTTGGCAACAGCCAATGACTATAAAAAACAGCTCTGTGAAGATGCGCCGAAAAAGGCAACACGTCAGTCTTCACAAATGGCCCTAAATGCACTTTGCGCCGCTATTCCTGAAATGGTGGGTGGTTCTGCTGATTTGACGGGCTCTAACCTGACGAAGGCTGAGAGCCAAAAGTCGGTTACACCTGATGACTTCACAGGCAACTACATGCATTACGGCATTCGTGAATTTGGTATGGCAGCCTTTATGAATGGTATGGCCCTTCATGGCGGTTTCGTGCCTTACGGCGGGACGTTCTTGGTGTTTGCTGATTACATGCGCGCTGCCATGCGTTTGTCTGCCTTGATGGAACAACGTGTTGTCTATGTACTGACACATGATTCCATTGGTTTGGGTGAAGATGGCCCGACCCACCAACCTGTTGAAACAGTTGCTTCTTTGCGCGCTATGCCAAACACAAATGTGTTTCGCCCAGCTGATGCGGTTGAAACGCTGGAATGTTGGATGATTGCCTTGCAGTCTGAAAAGACACCGTCTGTTATGGCGCTTTCACGTCAAGGCCTGCCAGCGGTACGCACAGAATATTCTGAAGAAAACCTCTGTGCAAAAGGGGCTTATGTTCTTCGTGAAGCTGATGGCCCGCGCAAAGCAACCTTGATTGCAACGGGTTCTGAAATTGAAATTGCCATGGCAGCACGCGATGCGTTGCAGGGCGACGGTGTACCAACTGCGGTTGTCTCAATGCCGTGTTGGGAACTGTTTGAACAACAGTCTGATGATTATAAGCAAGATACATTGGGCAATGGTGTACGTGTGGCAATTGAAGCCGGCCTGCAAATGGGCTGGGATCGCTATATCGGGTCCAACGGTGCCTTTATCGGCATGACGGGCTTTGGTGCATCTGCTCCGGCTGGTGAGCTTTATAAGCATTTTGGCATTACATCTGAGGCCGTGATCAAAGCGGTTAAAGAACGCGTTTAAAAAAATACCAAGAGGCGGCCTTTTATAGGGTCGCCTCTTTTACTTCTATAAAAGTAACAAACTGGAGGAATTCCTATGGCACTCGTTTCAATGCGTCAGCTTCTTGATCATGCTGCAGAAAACGACTATGGCCTTCCGGCATTTAATATCAACAATATGGAACAGATGTTGGCGATTATGTCAGCAGCGTCCAAAACAGACTCGCCTGTGATTATGCAGGCCAGCCGCGGTGCGCGTAAATACGCCAACGACATTGTGCTGAAACACCTTATTCAGGCTGCTGTTGAGATGTATCCTGATGTGCCTGTCTGTATGCATCTTGATCATGGTAATGAGCTGCGCACCTGTATGTCCGCCATGGCAAACGGTTTTTCATCTGTCATGATGGATGGCTCGCTTGAAGCTGATGGCAAAACGCCAGCCTCTTATGAGTATAACGTTGAGGTCACATCTGATGTGACCAAAGCGGCCCACCTCATCGGTGTTTCTGTTGAAGGTGAACTAGGTTGTCTTGGCTCACTTGAAACAGGTGAAGGCGAAAAAGAAGATGGTCATGGTTTTGAAGGGAAGCTTGAAAAAGAGGCCCTTTTAACTGATCCGGACCAAGCCGCTGACTTTGTTGCAAAAACAAAGGTTGATGCGCTGGCAATCGCCATGGGGACCTCACATGGGGCTTATAAATTCACCCGTAAACCTGACGGCGATATTCTTGCCATGGACGTTGTGAAAGCTATTCATGAAAAATTGCCAAACACCCATTTGGTCATGCATGGTTCAAGTTCTGTTCCACAAGAACTACAAGATATCATCAATGCCCATGGTGGCGAGATGAAGCAGACTTATGGTGTGCCGCTTGAAGAAATTGTTGTGGGCATTAAAAACGGTGTGCGCAAAGTAAATATTGATACGGATAACCGTATGGCGATCACGGGTGCGATCCGCAAAGCCTTGCAAGAAGACCCAGGCGCCTTTGATCCACGCCATTATTTAAAGCCTGCGATTTCGGCAATGGAAAAAGAATGTGTTCAGCGCTACGAAATGTTTAACTGCGCTGGTCAGGGTTCTAAAATCAAGGCCATTAGCCTGAATGATATGGCAAGCCGTTATGAAGATGGCTCACTTGATCCGGTTCTGGGTTAAGCCATAATTTAATGAAGTTGCCCTCACGAAAGTGGGGGCCTCTTTTTTTTGACGTAGGTGTAATATGCTTAAAATCGCCCCTTCCATTTTGTCCGCCGATTTCGCTAAACTGGGTGAAGAGATCACTGCTGTTGATAAAGCTGGTGCAGACTGGATCCATATTGATGTAATGGACGGTCACTTTGTGCCCAACCTGACCTTTGGTCCCTGCGTGATCAAGGCGATCCGGTCTTACACAGATAAGCCCTTTGATGTGCATTTGATGATTGATCCAGCACAAGCTTATTTGGAAGAATATGCAAAGGCAGGCGCGGATATTATTACAGTCCACGCAGAAGCCGATAAGCATCTGCATCGTTCTGTCCAGTGTATTAAGGATTTGGGTAAAAAAGCCGGTGTTTCCCTAAACCCAGCAACACCTGTAAATACGGTTAAATATGTGCTGGATGAAATCGACATGATCTTGGTGATGTCGGTTAATCCGGGCTTTGGCGGGCAGAAGTTCATCACGTCTCAGCTTGAAAAAATCAAGCGTCTGAAAGACATGATTGGCGATCGTGATATCGATATTCAGGTTGATGGTGGCGTGAACCCGGCAACGATTAAATCCGTTGTCGATGCAGGTGCCAATGTGGTTGTGGCAGGTTCAGCTGTTTTTGGCGGGAATTACGCTGAAAATATCAAGGCTATTCACGCAGCCTCTAAATAAGCCTTAAAATGAATAGAATAAGGCCATGGTGCAGATGAAGCGCCATGGCCTTATTTTTTTAAGCATAAGTGCAAAGATAAGCGGTCTCTTGTGCGACTTTTACTTGGAATTTTGTGTTAGCGGCGACTTCAAAGCTCTCGCCGGATTTGAAGGTCACAAAATCACTCGCACCGGGTAGTTTAACGGTTAAAGCGCCGCTCACAACTGTCATGGTTTCATGTTGGGAGGTGCCAAATTCATACTCACCCGGGGCCATTACACCCACAGTAGAAGGCAGTTTCTCACCCTTAAAGGCGATCGATTTTACATTGCCGTTAAAATATTCGTTTACGTCAAACACGGGGTGTTCTCCTGATAGCTAAAAAGAAAAGGGGATGTTATTTCTTGCGAAAGGCGACCGAGGCGACCCAGCCGGAAAAGAGCGCGATGATGACGGCGATGATACCGTAAGCAAAACTGTGGCGGTGCGCAAAATCATAAATCTCGGCCTCGGCCCCGATTTTAGAGACGATAAGCGGGGTGATCTGGCTGCTGACGACATTTTTGTCTTTGACCAGATAGACATAGACCAGATAGGTCCCTACAGGAATGTTGGCCGGGAAAACAAAGTCAGCGCGAAACAGGCGTTTGCCAAGGAACTTTACAGGCGTTGTTGTGTTGGCATAAAGGCCATTGCGTTTTTTTGCCCGCAATAAAGCTTTCCAGAAAATCTCTTTTTTCTCATCTGAAATATTCTTGCTTTCAGGGGCAAGATAGGTGTTGAGATATTCGGGGCCAAGCTCAAGGCGCTGGCGCTCAGAGGCTGGCACCATGTCTTCTAAATTACCCGATGAGGCAATGTTATAGAAAACAGGTGTGCTGCTAAAGGTGACTTCTTCGTTATTGGCCCATACGCCCATGATACGTTCTTTTTTGCGCACCACTTCGTTATGGGAAGGGCCGCGCACAATGACAACCACATCGCCTTCACCTTCGGTTGCCCCAAAGAGGAGGACTTTTGAGCCACTAAAGCCTGTGTCAATGGCAACCAAATGGTCATCAAGGGCGGCGACAATCTCGTTTGAGACATTGGGCGTTGCGCCGTGGAGCTGTAGCGAGGCAAATAGGGTAAAGCAAAAGATGGCAAGTGCGCGCAGTATCATGATTAATGACCTCCGCCCGCGCCGATATTAAAGAGGTCGTCAGGGGTGACCATCAAATCAAAGCCAAGTTTCACACACACACCGAGCACCATGAGGGCCAGCAGGACGCGAAGCTGTTCACCTTGCATACGCATGCCAACGCGTGCACCAAACTGGGCACCGATGACACCGCCGATTAACAACAATAAGGCCAGTACGATATCAACCGTCTGGTTGCTTGCGGCTTGTAAGATGGTGACGTTGGCGGTTACAAAAATAATCTGGAAAAGCGAGGTGCCAACCACAACGGAAGTAGGCATACCCAAAAGGTAAATCATGGCCGGAACCATAATAAAGCCACCGCCCACACCCATGATGGCGGCGAGGATACCAACCACAACACCAACGCTGATAGGAAGTAAGGCACTGATATAGAGTTTTGAGCGGCGAAAACGCATTTTAAAGGGCAGCTTGTGCTGCCAGCCGGAATGGTCTTTGCGTTTGTGTTGACCGCCTGAGCCGACAAAGCCTTTGCGTTTGCGCAAAATTGCCCGCGCACTCTCAATAAACATCAATCCGCCGATGATGGAGAGAAACACCACGTAAGACAGTTTAATCACAAGGTCGATCTGACCAAGCTCTTTTAAGGCTGAAAACAGCCAAACACCGCTGGTCGAACCAACCACACCACCGATAAGCAGCATGGAACCCATTTTGAAATCAACGTTTTTGCGCCGTGTATGGGCAATGACACCAGAGACGCTGGAGGCGACAATCTGGTTGGCCTCTGTCGCAACAGCAACGGTTGCGGGGACACCAATAAAGATGAGAAGGGGAGTCATTAAGAAACCGCCACCCACACCAAACATGCCGGATAAAAAGCCCACAGCCCCACCCATTCCAAGCAGGAGGAACATATTTACGGAAATCTCAGCTATCGGTAGATAGATATTCATTCGGTATGGCCCAAGTGTACTTACCCCTCAAAATCATGTGGGGTGGCAAAGCGCAATTGCAATATCCTCTATTCTTATTCTAAAGCACAGGCCAGCGCAATATTAGAGGTGCCTGAGAGTGAAAAAAATTGTGCAGTTGCGAACATTTTTACTGTGCGGCATCGCGACGCAGGCGTTTGAGCGACATTTTCAACCCTTGCAGGTCTTTGGCAACGGTCTCCCAAATGACTTTTGGGTCCACATCAAAATATTCATGGGCGAGGAAATTGCGCATATGGCGCAGCGCTAACCATGGCACAGGTTTATAGGTTTTGCGCACCTTATTGGGGATGTGATGTGTGGCTTCACCAAGAATTTCCAGATTGCGAATGACCGCATCAATGGTTTTGTCATCATGTAGAAACTCTTTGCGGCTCATACCTGCAACGTAGCGCTCAATCTTATTAACCGCTTGAACCATCTGTTCAAGATGAAAGGTCCAGCGTTCATGCCTGTGAGGTTTTGTCATCGAAAATCACCTCAGAAAGTACGTTGTCCTTTAAATCGGCTGACAGCATTTGAGTCGTGGCAATATCAACACGGCGCCCAAATGATTCTTCGAGCCGGATATGAAGTTCTGCCAGCTGGATGAGGCCGGGGGTTTCATAAAACTCAACCAGCATATCAATATCACTGTCGCTGCGCGGGGTGCCGCGCGCGTAAGAGCCAAACAAGCCGATACGTGCAATGCCGAATTCATCAAGTTCATCCTGCATGGTACTTAGTTTTTTAAAGATGTCTGCTTTATCTGTCATAGACCTGAGTATAGCACAGCCAAGAAGTCAAAAAGAGCCTTACTTCAAATAGTCTTTCAAATATTTTGCCGTATAGCTTTCTTCTGCCTTACAGACTTTTTCCGGTGTGCCTGTCGCCACAATACGCCCGCCCTTGGCCCCGCCTTCCGGCCCAATATCAATGATATAATCCGCTGTCTTGATGACTTCGAGGTTATGTTCAATCACAACGACCGTATTGCCCTGTTCAACAAGGGCGTGCAGCACTTCAAGAAGCTTGCGCACATCATCAAAATGCAAGCCCGTTGTGGGCTCATCCAGAATATAGATGGTTTTACCCGTTGCGCGGCGCGATAGCTCTTTTGCAAGTTTGACCCGTTGGGCTTCCCCGCCAGACAGGGTGGTGGCCTGTTGCCCCAGATGGATATAACCCAGACCAACGCGCTGTAGGGTGACCATCTTATCGCGGATGCTGGGTACTGCTTTGAAGAAATCAACTGCTTCTTCAACGGTCATATCCAACACATCCGCAATGGATTTCCCGCGAAATTTGACTTCCAGTGTTTCGCGGTTATAGCGTTTGCCTTTACAGACATCACATTGCACATAGACATCTGGTAAGAAGTGCATTTCAATCTTGATGACCCCATCGCCTTGACAGGCCTCACAGCGCCCGCCCTTGACGTTGAAGGAGAAACGTCCCGGCTTATAACCGCGTGTTTTTGATTCTGGCAGGGCTGCAAACCATTCACGAATGGGTGAAAAGGCCCCTGTGTAGGTTGCCGGATTTGAGCGTGGTGTACGTCCAATGGGGGATTGGTCGATATCAACGATCTTGTCGATAAACTCGATACCTTCAAGTTTTTTATGTTCCCCGGGGTGCAGGCGTGCGCCATGGAGCTTTTTGGCAAGCGCTTTATAAAGTGTTTCAATGACAAGAGAGGATTTCCCCCCACCAGAAACACCCGTCACACAAGTAAAGGTGCCAAGGGGAATTTCCGCATTTACATTTTGCAGGTTATTGACCGTAGCACCTTTAATTTTGATGGATTGGCCTTTACGCCCTTTGCGACGTTTGGCAGGCAAGGGGATTTGTTCCATGCCTGTGAGGTACTGCCCGGTCAGGCTGTCTGGATTTGCCATCACCTCATCAGGTGTGCCTTCTGCCACCACCATACCACCATGTAAACCTGCACGTGGCCCCATATCAATGAGGTAGTCGGCAGAGCGAATGGCATCTTCATCATGTTCCACCACAATGACCGTATTATCAAGCTCGCGCAGGCGCACAAGCGTTTCAAGCAGGCGGTCATTATCACGTTGATGAAGACCGATTGAGGGCTCATCCAACACATAAAGCACACCAGTGAGGCCTGAGCCGATCTGGGACGCAAGGCGAATACGCTGGCTTTCGCCACCCGATAAGGTGCCGGAAGAACGTGAAAGCGTGAGATATTCAAGCCCGACATTGACCAAAAAGCCAAGGCGTTCGTTAATTTCGCGCAAAATACGCCGTGCAATTTCCTGTTCTTTTTGACCAAGCTTTTCTTCAAGCCCGCCGTACCATTTTGCGGCTTCATCAATGGAAAAGGCTGTAACTTCACTCACATGCAGCCCATCGATTTTAACAGCCAAAGCCTCAGGGCGCAGGCGGTGCCCACCGCAATCAGAACAGCCTGTGACCGTTTGATATTTGGACAGTTCATCGCGCACCCACGAGCTATCGGTTTCACGCCAGCGACGTTCCATATTGGGGATGACGCCTTCAAAGGGTTTGGTCACCTGATAGGATCGTTTGCCATCATTATAAGCAATTTCGATCTCTTCTTTGCCAGAACCATAAAGCACCACATCGCGTACCTTTTTGGGCAGCTTGGCAAAGGTTGTTTCAATCTCAACTTGATAATGTTTGGCAATGGCCTTTAGGGTCTGACCATAATAGACACTGGACGAATTTGCCCATGGCGCAATGGCTTTTTCCATAGGGTCACTATCGTTGGGGACAACCAGTTCGGGGTCAAAATACATTTCTGTGCCCAAGCCATCACAAGACGGACACGCCCCAAACGGGTTGTTAAAAGAAAACAGGCGCGGCTCAATCTCATCAATGGTAAAGCCGGAAACCGGGCAGGCGAATTTGGCAGAAAATGTATGGCGCTCACCAGACTTTGCATCTTCGGCAAATAAAAGCCCATCGGCCAGTTCCAAGGCGGTCTCGATACTATCGGCAAGGCGGGGTTCCACGCCTTCGCGCACAACAAGGCGGTCCACCACTACTTCGATGTCATGCTTAACTTTTTTATTAAGTTCAGGCACCCCATCAACGTCATAAAGCTCGCCATCAACTTTCACACGTTGAAAGCCTTTTTTCTGAAGCTCGATAAATTCTTTGCGATATTCCCCTTTGCGACCGCGCACGATGGGGGCAAGGATATAAAGGCGGGTGGCCTCTTCCAGTTCCATAATGCGATCAACCATTTGGGAGACCGTCTGGCTTTCAATGGGAAGGCCTGTTGCCGGGGAATGGGGCACACCCACACGCGCCCATAAAAGACGCATGTAATCATAAATTTCAGTTACGGTGCCAACGGTTGAACGCGGGTTTTTTGAGGTTGTTTTCTGCTCAATGGAAATGGCAGGTGAGAGCCCCTCGATATGATCCACATCCGGCTTTTGCATAAGCTCAAGAAACTGGCGGGCATAGGCTGATAAAGATTCCACATAGCGGCGTTGACCTTCGGCATAGATGGTATCAAAGGCAAGGGAGGATTTACCAGAACCGGACAAGCCCGTGATGACGGTCAGGGAATTTTTGGGGATATTTACATCCACATCACGCAGGTTATGTTCACGCGCACCGCGTACCTGAATTTCATCAACACTCATGTCTATCTATCCATAAGATCAAAAGGAGAACATTTGAATGTTCACAGATAGTGCGATGTGGGCCAGATGTAAAGCCTAAAAGCCAAAAAAGCCGTTTCTGATTTTATTATAGCCGCCATTTGCCTTAAGCGCGGCAAGACCCGTATTAAACTCAGACAGAAACTTCTCGCTATTTGGCAGCACGCGAGAGGCGGCAATATGCTGGTCGTTAGTGGAGATAGCAGGCTCCAGAATAACAGATTGATTGACGTTAAACTGGTCTAGTTTTGTAATTGCACTGTGATATTGATCCACATTTACAGCAAAGAGCTCTATGCGCTTGTGGAAGAGGAGCTGGATGCCTTTGGGTTCGTCATTGACGGTTACTTTTGTAAGTCCTGTATGGGATTCAAATTCTTTAGAATAAGCCCATTTGCGTCCAACGCCGATGAGGTAGGGAGAAAGCTCATTTAAGCTACTATATTGTTTGCTTTTGAACTGTTCTTTCAAGCCGACAAAAACCATTTTCGTGGTGTTGAGCGGGGCTGAAAAATGAAATGATTTCGCGCGCTCATCATTATAAAAAGCACTTAACAGGCCATCATACTTGCCTTGGGAGGCTTCTGCCAAAGCACGTGCCCAAGGGCGATATGTAATCGTCATCTCATGACCGCGCAGCTTTAAGGCTTGGCGGGCAACCTCAACAAGGAAACCGCCTTTTTCATGATCAGGATTGGTAAAAGGCTTAAAGGGGGCGGTTACCAAATTAAAAGTCCCTGCAAAGGCAGGGGCTGATAGAAATAAGGAAGTCAGTAAGACGGCAGTTGTAAGTTGTTTTTTCATCGTTCAATGCATGTGTATTCAACCAATTTAAAAAGCATATTAGCGTATTATATTAGGGAACCAAAGTATCTTTGTGGATAAATTTGTTAAAATTTTATCTATTTGAGAGGAAAAGGAAGTGCTGGTATCTTTTCTACAATGCTAGTATGTTCGGGCAAATTTGAAAAGATAACCGCGAAAGCAGTGAGGAGTTTCCATGGCGGGTTCAGTAAATAAGGTAATTTTGGTTGGTAATCTGGGCCGTGACCCCGAAGTTCGCTTCACAAATGACGGTGCGAAAATCGTCAATATGTCTATTGCAACTTCTGAAACATGGAAAGACCGTCAGTCTGGTGAGCGTCGCGAACGCACAGAATGGCACCGTGTGGTGATCTTTAACGAACGCCTTGCTGATGTGGCTGAACGTTTCTTGCGCAAGGGCTCTACGGTTTATCTTGAAGGTGCTTTGCAAACTCGTAAATGGACAGATCAAAGCGGTGTTGAAAAATACACAACAGAAGTCGTCTTGCAACGTTTCCGTGGTGAGTTGACCATGTTGGGTAGTCGCCCGGGCGGTGGTGAAGGTGGCTACTCCGGTGGGGGTGATGATTATAGTCAAGGTTCCGGCAATTCTGGCGGCTTTGGCGGCCAAGCTGACCCACAAGGCGGCAGCACGGGCCCAGAATGGAATTCTGGTGGTGGCCAACAAGGTGGCGGTGGCACTGGCGGCGGTGTCCCTGGTGGTGATCTGGATGATGAAATCCCGTTCTAGGACAGAATGAAAAAATATGAATGAAAGCCTTTGTTAGATGTTACTTCTGCAAAGGCTTTTTTCTTGGGTTTTTTAAGAACCGAAAATAATGCAAAGAATTAAAGAGGCATAAAGATGAAAAATAAACAGTATTTTGCAGTGGCTTGCCTCTTTTTACTGAGTGCGTGCCAGACCGATGGTTATAGTCTAAAGGGGGAGCAGTATCTTGAGGATACTTCTGGTCCGGGGCCCAAAGTGACTGGTGGCTATCTTGTCGATTACCAACATTGTAATATTGGTTCAGACCTATTTGCAATTAAGGGGTCGGGTAAAAGAGATCGGGTACATTTAGGGATTGATATTAAAAGTGATATTTTTGTTCCCATTATTGCAGCCGCACCTGGGGAAATCGTAAAAATTATCCGTGATGATGACAGTGATGAAGCTGTTTCAAATGGCGCACTTATTTTATTGCGCCATGGTAATATCGTTTCGACCTATGTTCATTTGGAACAAATCCCTAAAGAGTTAAAACTTGGCAGTGAAGTTAAGCGGGGGCAAGTAATCGGCTTAAATGGGTTAACAGGTCGCACACAATATCCTCATGTTCATTTTTCCACCCATTATTATGATGGCTCAAAAGGGTTTAAACGGGGGAGTTTTATCAATAGCCACTCACTTTGGTATGTTGAGGAAGAAAAAATAAAAGCCAAAACAGTAACGATACCGTTTTTTGATAAATCCCGATCCTATGACGATGATCAGAAAATGACTTTTCCCATGCGCAGTGAGGATTGTGGGAAGGAATGGGTTTCTCGGGATCATCCAACGAAACCATGGCGTGCGAGATAAATTAATAGGTCCTGACCCTAGGATAAATAGGGCCTGAATTACCTGTCTTTATAGAGGTATACTTTTGCATCTAAGTATCCATACGGGTTTTTGACCGCTTGGTCAGTCCTTATATCTTCTTTATAAGAATGAAGAGGATATTGCCGATGCATCATTTTAAAAATGTTATGATTTTTGGGGTTTCAGGCGGGTTGGGAAATGCGTTACTTGAAAGGATACTCAAAATTGATAGCGTTGAGAGGGTCTATGCAGGGGCGCGCAGTGTTTTTTCTCACGCCTCTCCCAAGGTAACACCCTTCTTATTTGATTATGATGATGAAGGTAAAATAAAACAGGTTATTGAAGTAGCCGCCATGCAAAGGCCCTTGGATTTAATCCTTGTGGCGACGGGGATTTTAAAAGAAGGCAATAGTGTTGTTCCAGAGAGGAACTTGAAGGAATTGGAATGGGAAAAATTATTAAACTATTTCCATATAAATTCCGTTGGGCCCATGCTGGTGGCAAAACATGCCATCCCAAAGCTCAACAATAAGAAAACCAGCATTTTTGCGGCGATGTCATCACGCATTAGCTGTGTTTCAGATAATCAAATGGCGGGCTGGTATGGTTATCGCGCCTCTAAAGCGGCGTTAAATATGATGATCAAATGCGCTGCAATTGAGGCCGCTCAAAATAATCAAAAGGCTGCTGTGATTGGCTTGCACCCAGGGGGCGTGGATACGGCCTTTTCCAAGCCTTATCAAGAAAATGCGGTACAAGGTGGTCTCTTTACCCCCACATATGCGGCAGGAAAGCTCATGGATGTTCTTGGCGGTGTCTGTGCAAATGACAGTGGGCGCGTGCTGGCATGGGATGGAAAAGAGATTGAGGCTTAAAGAAGAGTAGTTTAATCTTGAAAAGTCCCTGAGGCCTCACAAGATATCTTTTTATGACGCGTAACGTGAGAAAAACGATTTATCTGAGCATTGGCTGGTTCTTTACTGGCCTTGGCTTTGTGGGTGCTTTTTTACCGATTTTACCGACCACGCCTTTTTTGTTGGTTGCCGTTTGGGCCTTTAGTAAAAGTTCACCACGTTTAAAACGCTGGCTCTTTACCCATCCGAAATACGGTCATCATATCCGCAACTGGTTTGAACATGGAGCCATCGCACCAAAAGCGAAGATTCTATCTTTGTCGCTGATGACCGTTTCTGTTGGATTCTCATTACTCATGAGTGAGAATATATATGTTCCCATATCACTTGGGGTTATAATGGTTGCGGTTGCAACTTTTATTTTATCGCGTCCTAGTCCTTCAGCTGTTGCAATAAAGTCACAGTAGATAAATCGGAGTTGTAATACCACTTTATTGCAGGGCAGCATAAAAAATCGCTGTTTTCTGCGCCTTTTAGAATGCTTCGAAGCTAAGAGACCCCCTCAAAAAGCATGTCAATATTATATTTTTATAATGTTGCGCCGCATACAAAAATGCAGGGTTCGACTAATGAAGGACTTGCGGTTACTGGTATGACCAAGGCATAAAGCTCGGGTAATAAGTGAATGCAGCGTATTTTGTTTTCCGTTGGGGCTAACCAACGGAGGGCAAAGTGCGCATTACATTTCAAAGCATTTAGCTGAGAAGACCACTGACATAAACGGATAACCTCAAATGAATCGAATGAAATACTGGAGGATTTATGGATAACGGACAGATTATAGGAACGCCTAAAGAGCTTTTCCAAGGAGAAGCGCGTGTTGCAATGACGCCAGAGTCCGCTACCCAGCTTCAGAAGCTTGGATATCGCTGTGCTGTTCAATCTGGTGCGGGTGTATCGGCAGGCTTTTCTGATAAAGCTTATGAAGAGGCGGGTGTTGAGATTGTAAAAACAGCGAAAGCCCTTTGGGAAAAAGCTGACATCATTGCCAAAGTGCGCGAGCCTGAAAAAGCTGAGCTCAAGCATCTGAGCAAAGAAAAGACTCTGATCTCTTTCTTTAATCCGGCAGGTAACGAAGACGGTATGGAAGCTGCAAAAGCCTCCGGTGCCAATGTAATCGCCATGGAAATGGTCCCGCGTATTTCGCGTGCACAAAAAATGGATGCCTTGTCGTCCATGGCAAATATCGCTGGTTATCGTGCGGTTATTGAAGCGGGTAACAACTTTGGTCGCTTCTTTACAGGCCAGATTACGGCTGCGGGTAAAGTACCCCCGGCAAAGGTGATGGTTGTGGGTGCTGGTGTGGCTGGTCTTGCTGCCATTGGTGCTTCTGTTTCTTTGGGTGCGATTACCTATGCATTTGACGTTCGCCCAGAAGTGGCAGAACAAGTTGAATCTATGGGTGCTGAGTTTGTTTATCTTGATTTTGAAGAAGAGCAACAAGACGGCGCCGCCACAGGTGGCTATGCCTCTGTTTCTTCCCCAGAGTTTCGTGAAGCACAGCTTGCAAAATTCCGCGAGCTGGCCCCAGAAATCGATATCGTTATCACAACAGCCCTGATCCCCAACCGTGAAGCCCCAAAACTGTGGCTTGAAGACATGGTTGGTGCCATGAAAACCGGCTCGGTTATTATTGACTTGGCAGCAGAGCGCGGCGGTAACGTTGAAGGCACTGTTAAGGATGAGAAAGTTGTGACTGATAATGGCGTTACCATTATTGGCTATACAGACTTCCCTTCACGAATGGCAGCGCAGTCTTCTAGCCTGTATTCCACAAATATCCGTCATATGATGACAGACCTGACACCAGAAAAAGACGGTCAGGTTAACCATGATATGGAAGATGATGTGATCCGTGGTGCGACCGTGACCTTTGAAGGTGAAATTACCTTCCCGCCACCACCGCCAAAAATTAAAGCCATTGCCGCGCAGAAAAAACCAGAAGTCAAAGAACTGACACCGGAAGAAAAGCGTGAAAAAGAAAAGGCTGATTTCAAGGAAGCAACTAAAAAGCAGGTGATAATGCTTGGCGCAGGTGGCTTGTTGATGCTTGTTGTTGGGGCGTTTGCACCAGCCAGCTTTATGCAGCATTTCATTGTTTTCGTCCTCTCCTGTTTTATTGGTTTCCAAGTGATCTGGAATGTCTCACACGCTTTGCACACGCCATTAATGGCCGTGACAAACGCGATTTCAGGGATTGTTATTCTTGGTGCTGTTTTACAGATCGGTTCCAGCAGTAGCCTTGTGCTGATTATGGCGACGATTTCGGTCTTGATTGCGACCATTAATATCGTCGGCGGCTTCCTCGTAACGCGTCGCATGCTTGCCATGTTCGAGAAGTCCTAAGGAGAAATGAAACAATGACTTTTGGTGTTTTGACTGCTGCTTATATTGCAGCATCCGTATTGTTCATCCTTTCTCTGGGTGGTCTTTCAAACCAAGAAAAAGCCAAACGCGCCGTTTGGTACGGTATCGTGGGTATGGCTGTTGCCGTCTTAATGACGGTCTTTAGCCCAGATAGTGGCAACCATGCTTGGTTAATTGGTGCCATCGCCGTTGGTGCATTTATCGGTCAATATGTGGCTGGACGTGTCCAAATGACGGAAATGCCACAGCTTGTGGCAGCCCTTCATTCCTTTGTCGGTCTGGCAGCTGTCTTTATTGGGCTGAATGCTGAATTGGAACTTCAATCTGTTCTTGCCATGGATGAGTCTGTGCGTGATGCCTTAAAAGGTTTTGCCAAGAAACTTGCCCATAAGACAGAAGTAGAAATTTCAATTTTAAAGGTTGAAGTCTTCCTCGGTATCTTTATCGGTGCAGTGACCTTTACAGGCTCTGTTGTGGCCTTTGGTAAGCTGGCAGGTAAAATTGATGGTAAGCCGATTAAGCTTCCCGGCGGTCACGTCTGGAATGCGGCAAGCCTGCTCATCTCTATCATCCTTGGGATCATGTATTGTAACGATTTTGGTATCTGGACAATGGTTCTGGTCACCATCATCGCAGGTTTCATCGGCTGGCACCTGATTATGGGGATCGGCGGGGCGGATATGCCTGTTGTGGTTTCCATGCTGAACTCTTATTCCGGTTGGGCAGCAGCAGCAATTGGTTTCACGCTCGGCAACGATCTGTTGATCGTAACCGGTGCGCTGGTTGGTTCTTCTGGGGCGATCCTGTCTTACATCATGTGTAAGGCTATGAACCGTCACTTTGTTTCCGTAATCCTTGGTGGTTTCGGTGGCGATGGTGGCCCAGCCATGGAAGTTGAAGGCGAGATGATCGCAATTGATGCTGATGGCGTGGTTTCTGCCCTTGAAGATGCTGATAGCATCATCATCATCCCAGGCTACGGTATGGCGGTTGCACAAGCTCAACAGTCTGTGTCTGAGCTGACCAAGCGTTTGCGTGCACAGGGTAAAGAAGTGCGTTTTGCCATTCACCCGGTGGCAGGTCGTCTGCCCGGTCATATGAACGTTTTGTTGGCAGAAGCCAAAGTGCCTTATGACATCGTGATGGAAATGGACGAGATCAATGACGATTTCCCTGAAACAGATGTGGCGATCGTGATCGGTTCAAACGATATCGTGAACCCGGCTGCACAGGAAGATCCAAACTCGCCAATCGCTGGCATGCCTGTTTTGGAATGCTGGAAAGCGAAACAGGTGTTTGTTTCTAAGCGTGGTCAAGGTACGGGGTATTCCGGTATCGAAAACCCACTGTTCTATAAAGAGAATACACGTATGTTTTATGGTGATGCGAAAGCATCTCTGGATACGCTCTTGCAGAGCATTAAATAAAATAGGGTTGAGTTCAGTCAGCTCTTGGCTAAGTGAATTCATCCTGTTTATAGTAAGGGGCCGCTTCAATTGGAGGCGGCCTTTTTCTTTTGGTAAGGGTTATGGGTAATGGACCTAGATGCAACAACAGCTTTAGTGATTGTCGATGTGCAACAAGCACTTAATGAACCTGAAATGGGGGAGTTGAACAATCCTGAATTCACCACACGCATTTTGGACCTGCTCACATTATGGCGGGCGCGTCATTGGCCTGTTTTTCATGTTAAGCACACTTCTCATGAGCCAACCTCGCCTTACTTCAGCCTGTCGCCTTCTTGTGAGTTTATTGAAAAGAGCGCCCCTGTGGCGGGTGAGCCTGTGGTGGGTAAGGAATATGGCAGTGCGTTTTTAAACACGGCGCTGGGCTCCATGTTGCGCATGGATGGCTGCGAAAAGCTGGTTGTTTGTGGTGCCTATACCCACAATACCGTGGATGCCACCGTGCGTCACGCTGCAGGCTTGAAGTTTGACACCTATGTGGTCAGTGATGCCTGTTCAGCCGCCAGCCAAGTGGATATGCTTGGACGTGAATGGAAAGGTGAAGACGTGCATCAGCTGGCTTTATCTGTGCTTAATGGGGATTATGCCCAAGTTGTTTCTATGCAGGACATCTTTGCCTGTATTTAAGTCTTGAGCAGGGTCAAGTGCGAAAAATCGGAAAACTGTTATAAAATCGTTCAACTTTTGAATATGGGGAAAAGTGATGACCCGTTTGAAATGGAAAGACGAATATAGCGTTGGTGATGGTGAGATTGACCGCCAGCACCAGAACCTTTTCAGCCTGATTGATCGCTTGGAAGATCATGATCTTGATGCCAGTGCTTTGGCAATTACCTTTGATAAGCTTGACCTTTATGTAGGTGAGCATTTCGCTGATGAGGAAGAAAAGCTCATCGCGTGTAATTATGATGATCTGGATGCCCATATCCGCCAACATAATGAATTTCGTGATTGGTTAAATACAGCCAAGGAAAGCTTTAAAAGCGCCAATGAAGCGAATATGAGCATTGGCTCTAATGTGCATGATTTTTTGCGCGACTGGCTCTTATCGCATATTCTGACGGCCGATCAGGCCTATAAGGACTGGATTAATAAATAATCCGTGACGCTGTCATAATCTGAAAATAAAAAAAGGCGAAAGCTGCTGATGAAAGCGCTTTCGCCTTTTTTGAAGGGTAAATGAGGTGCGATTCGAAGAGACGAACCACAAGCCCACATCACCACCTTTCAAGTAGTAATAGTGTCGAATATCCCTTCAGGCATGAAAGATATCCGATAGAAAATATAGTCAGTTAAACACGGTTTTTCCCAAAATTGAGAAAGGGTGTTTAGAAGCCTTCACGCTCTAGGCGTTTGCGCTCAAGCTTACGGGCACGACGTACAGCTTCTGCGTCTTCACGAGCTTTTTTCTCAGATGGCTTTTCATAGTGACGGCGAAGTTTCATTTCACGGAAAACGCCTTCACGCTGCATTTTCTTTTTAAGTGCTTTAAGTGCCTGGTCGACATTATTGTCGCGAACTACTACCTGTACGATGGTCAGGGCCTCCTTCTCATAAATAACAACTGGGCCATATGCCCATTCCTTTGACAAAGATGTAAAAGGAAGCGGGTCTGTAGCATATGATTCATATGGCGTAAAGTAGATTCAGGCAAATTCCCCTTTGGGGACGATCTTTTTTATTGTTGGAAAGCGGCTTGAAGAGTATATCAAGAGGACTGAGTTAACCCCTTATCTTAAAGGTAACTGCTGTGATCTTGAAAATCGCGCGTATGGGCCATCCGGTCTTAAAAACAATCGCAGCCCCGGTTGAAGACCCAACAGCGCCTGAGATTGAACATCTGGTTTCAGATATGATTGAAACCATGGAAGATGCCACAGGCGCAGGATTAGCCGCCCCACAGGTGCATGTGCCCTTGCGCGTGGTGATTTTTCATGTGCCGCGCGGACGCGACGTTGCAGAAAGTTCTGAGGATGAGATCGGTCTTACGGTCTTGATCAACCCTGAAATTGAACCCATGGGTGAGGAAAAAGAAGCTGGCTATGAGGGGTGCCTTTCTATCCCAACTATGACGGGTAAAGTTTCTCGTTACAGCAAGATCAAATATCGCGGCTATGGCCTTGATGGGGAGCTGATTGAGCGCGAGGCAACTGGATTCCATGCCCGTGTTGTTCAACATGAATGTGACCATCTAGACGGTATTTTATATCCGCAACGCATGGACGACATGGGCAGTTTCGGCTATGTTGAAGAAATGCAAAAAGCAGCAAGTCAGGATTAAAGGCAATGCAGGACATTAAGGTTAAGGACGAAATCCTTCTAGGCACTTTGCCCAATGTGATTTTTGATGGCTGGACGGATAGCGCGGTTGAAGAGGGTGCGATTGAAGCTGGTTATGATGCGTCTATGGCTGTGCGTGCTTTTCCTTATGGGATCAGTGATGTGCTCGCCCATTTTGCCGATTATATCAATCGCCAGATGGCGGCAAAGCTGGAAGAAACCGATCTTGAAAAAATGGGTGTGGGCCAACGCCTAGAAGCCGCCATGCGTATCCGCCTTGAAATTGAAGGCCCGTACCGTGAAGCTGTGCGCAAGGCCATGTCCCATTACGCCCTGGTGCAAAATGCACCTGAAGGTGTTGCTGTGGTGTGGAAAGCGGTGGATGAGATGTGGTGGTGTTGTGGTGATGAGTCCGTTGACTTTAATTATTATACCAAGCGTGCCTCACTCGCGGCTGTATATAGTGCGACCATGGTCTTCTGGCTTAATGACGAGTCGGAAAATGCAGAAGAAACCATCTTGTTTTATCGCCGCCGTTTAATGGATGTGATTGCGGCGGTCAAAACCCGCAAGAAAATCTTTTCAAAAATTGAAGATGTCTTTTGTAAGCTTACAGGCCACGGCGGTGCAGCGGGCCTGATGAAACGTTAATTCGCTCAATTTTGTGAACTCCTTCACAGCGCTGGTTTTTGATTTGCCTTATAAGACACCCTCAACCATATAAGGCGCGATCATAATGGAAAAGAAACAGACGACGGGCGAGTTTATTGCGCTGATGGCATTTCTCATGTCGTTGGTGGCTTTGGCCATTGATGCGATCTTGCCGGCTTTTCACGCCATTGCGGCGAGTTTTGAGATCAAAGACGCCAATGAGGTTCAGCTGGTTGTCGGGATTGTGTTTTTGGGGATGGCAATTGGGCAATTGTTCTATGGCCCTCTTTCTGATTCCATCGGGCGCAAACCTGCCACTTATATGGGGTTGGTTCTGTTTATCATCGGCTCTTTAATCTCCGCCTTTGCCCCGACCTATGATGTGATGCTGGCAGGGCGGTTCTTGCAAGGCTTTGGTGTGGCTGGGCCACGCACGGTCTCCATTGCCTTTGTGCGCGACCAATATGCCGGGCGTGAGATGGCGCGCATCATGTCTTTTGTCATTACCATCTTTATCCTCATGCCTGCACTTGCGCCTACCTTTGGGGCTTTGATGCTGGTTTATAGCAGCTGGGAAAGTATCTTTTATCTCTTTGCCGTGCTCGCTTTTGTTAATCTCATCTGGCTTTATACCCGCCAACCGGAAACCCTGCCCAAAGACAGGCGTATCCCTTTTTCCTTGGCTTCGGTCCTGCGTGGCACCATTGAGGTGCTGAGAAACCGTTTTTCCGTGGGCTATATGATTATTGGCGGGATGGCTTTTGGCTGTCTGGTCACTTACCTCAATACCGCCAAGCTGCTCTATTTTGATATCTATGGCATTGATGAGATGTTCCCATTGTATTTTGCCATGCTGGCCTTGGCCGTGGGGGCATCCTCATTGGTTAATGGCAAGATTGTCATGAAATATGGGATGCGTGCTTTGATGCAATCTTCCTTGGCCTTGATGATCATTTCAAGTGGGACGTTTTTGACCTATTTGCTCATGGTTGAGGGGCATCCGCCCTTTGCCCTGTTTATGGGGGCGATGATCGTCATCTTCTTCTTTATGGGGATTTTATTTGGCAATGCCAATGCCATGGCGATGGAGCCGATGGGCCATATTGCAGGCATTGCCTCTTCCATCATTGGCGCAGGCACGACCTTTACCTCAATGACGCTGGGCACCATTATCGGGCAGCTTTATGACCAGACGCTTGTGCCGCTTGTGGGTGGTTTTACGGTTCTGGCTTTAACGGCTTATTTGCTGATGATGTGGGTTGAGAAGAAATAGACGGATGTATCTATTCTTTGGGGAGTTCACCAAGGGGGTAGACCAGATTAACATGACCCATCTTGCGCCCGCGCCGTGTGGAGGCTTTACCGTATAGGTGTAGCTTGGCATTGGGTTCGTTTAAATAATCCGGCCATTTTTCAACGTCAAAACCAATGAGGTTTTTCATCACCAGATCATTGCGGCGCTCAACTGAGCCCAGTGGCAGACCACAGACCGCGCGCACGAACTGTTCAAACTGGTCTGAATAACAGGCATCCTGCGTCCAGTGACCGGAGTTATGCGGGCGTGGTGCCACTTCATTAACGATCAGCTGGTCATCTTTGGTATGGAACATTTCCACAGCCACAAGGCCGATGATTTCCATTTTTTCAGCCAGTGTAACCGCAATACGCACGGCTTCTTCAATCAACCCGTCCGGAATATGCGCAGGTACCGTAGAAGTATCTAAAATACCATCCACATGAATGTTTTCAGCAGGCTCAAATGCGGTCCATTGCCCACAGGCACTGCGCGCCACCACAACGGAAATTTCACGCTGGAAATCAACAAAGCCTTCTAAAACAGAAGGGGCATTTGCCATAGATTCATAAGCGGTTGCAAGGTCTGTTTCAGGGCGGATCAAGGCTTGGCCTTTACCGTCATAGCCCATGCGCGTGGTTTTTAAGATGCTGGGGCGGCCCAATTCGTCAACTGCTTTTTCAAGGTCAGCAAGTGAGTCCACACCTTTAAAAGGCGCTGTGGCAATGCCGCATTCATTGATGAAAGTTTTCTCAATCAAGCGGTCTTGGGACAGGTGCAAACAGTTCCAGCCCGGGCGCACATCCACATGTTCTGTCAGCAGTTGCACACTTTCATGGGGGATGTTTTCAAATTCAAACGTCACCACATCACAGGCATCGGCAAAGGCGATCAGGGCGTCACGGTCATCATAATCTGCCACTGTGGCTTTATGGGCGACCTGTTCAGCCGGGCTATCTTCACCCGGGCCAAAGACATGGCACATATATCCAAGGCGTGCGGCAGCCAGTGCTGTCATGCGGCCTAACTGTCCGTTACCGATAATACCAATGGTGCTACCCGGTGGGAGTTGTTTATATGCGTTCATGTCATTTGACCTTAATGTTTTAGTCAACAGGTTCTTCTGCAACAGATGCTGTTTGTTTGGCGCGAAACTCATCTAATTTGGCAGCCACAGCTTCATCTTGCAAGGCAATGATGCTGGCTGCCATGATCCCGGCGTTTTTAGCACCCGCATCGCCAATAGCCAATGTACCAACAGGTACGCCACCGGGCATTTGTGCAATTGAATAGAGGCTATCAATACCGTTTAGGGCACGACTTTTAACCGGAACACCAAGGACGGGGAGTGGCGTCATCGCCGCAGCCATACCCGGGAGATGGGCAGCCCCGCCAGCCCCTGCAATGATAACCTGCAGGCCACGTGATTTGGCATTATTGGCATAGTCATAAAGACGTTGCGGTGTGCGGTGCGCGGATACGATGCGTTTTTCGTAAGAAACGCCCATTTCTTCTAACATATCTGCTGCGAGTTTCATGGTTGGCCAATCTGACTGGCTGCCCATAATGATACCGACACAAGGTGCTGCACTATCCATAGCGTTTTTCCCAAACAAGGTCTTAAAAAAGGGGCGTATTATATGGATGTAGGGGGGAATCGCAAGGTTTTTGCGCATAATTAGGAAAAAGATAATATTTACAGTATACTATAAGGCAGTTGAGAAAGAGAGTTGAGAGGCTATTATGCCTGTAGATGACATCAAACGTTCTGAAGGCCTGAAGCCTTATGTGGGCAATGAGCAGGAACAAAGCTCACACCGCCCGGCCTATGGTCGTTTTCAGGGAAAACGTAAATACCCCGCACCACGGCGCGGGATTAATGATGTAACCTCTTTCATGAATATTCCAGAAGGTGAACTTACCCCTGCTGTTACCGATGCCATCATTGTGTTGATGGAGGAAATGGAAGATTTGCGCGAAGAACTTGCCATGACCCATCATCTGGAAATGAAATTGTCCAGCTCGGTTGATAAACATTCGGACCTTCCCGTACTTACCCGCCATGCCTTGGCGCGCGAAATATCCGTCATTGCATCGCAAATTCAGCGCTCAGGCAGTGCGGCGACCTTTGTATATTTTCAAATCAGTAATTTTAGCGTGATTAAAGAACGTTTTGGCCTGTTGGCAGGTGAAACAGTTATTCGCGAAGCCGCAGAAATTCTTAAAACTCAACTGCGCGAAACAGACCGCATTGGCACGCTAGGCGGGGATGGTTTTGGTATTGTGATGGCACTGAGTGATGAAAAATCAGCTTTAGAGAAAATCCGTCATTTGGAAAAACGCGTTAAACAAGGCCCGATTATGTATGACGGTCATATTCTGGATGCAGAGGTTGCTTATGGGCTGCATAGCTTGCATCTCACCGAAGAAGTCGATGTGGTTTTAAAAGAAGCAGATAAAGACTTACATCGCCGTTTTGTTAGGCGATAATATCGGGGAGAATCATATTCTCCAGCTTGATGATCTGGTCTTTTAATGTCAGCTTTTTCTTTTTAAGACGTTGTAATCGAAGCTGGTCATAAGGTGGATTTTCAACCATGCGATCGATGACATCGTCCAGATCGCGGTGTTCGGTTTGTAAAATCGCGAGCTTGATGTGGAGTTCACGGGTTTCAGGCATTTTTTTCCCGACTTGTTTTGATCTTATTGAAACATTAGGCTGGGATCATAACATATAAACGCCTGTAAATAATAAAAAAGGAAGACAGATGGCTAAAAAACGTATCGGTATTCTCACAAGCGGTGGGGATTGTGCAGGATTGAACGCGGCTATTCGCGCCGTTACCCGTCGTGCTATTGACGGGTTTGGCTGGGAAGTTGTCGGTATTCGTAACGGTACATTGGGGCTTATTTCTGAGCCAATTGAGGCAGAAATACTGGATAAACAAACTTTTAGCGGTGTTTTACTGCGCCAAGGCGGGACCTTTTTAGGATCGTCAACAAAGGGCGACCCATTTGCCTTTAAAATGCCAGATGGCAGTGTGAAAGACCGCTCCATGGAATTTGTTGAAGGCTTTCGAAGCCTTAATCTGGATGGGTTGATTGGGATTGGGGGCGATGGCTCCATGAAAATCCTCAATCGTTTATGTGAGCTGGGTGATATCCCCTTTATCGGTATTCCCAAAACCATTGATAATGATGTGGCCTTAACCGAATTTACCATTGGCTTTACAACCGCGGTTAATGTGGCGGTGGATGCGCTGGATCGATTATTGCCCACAGCTGCCAGCCACCATCGTGTCATGGTGTTGGAGGTTATGGGCCGTGATGCAGGCCATATCGCCCTTCATGCTGGCATTGCAGGCGGGGCCGATGTGATTTTGCTGCCTGAAATTGCCTATGATATGGACAAGGTGGCTGAAAAAATTCGTGATGTGTATGAAAATGAAAAACGCAGCCACGCACTTGTTGTCTGTTCAGAAGCGATTAAGACAAGTCAGGGGCAAACCGTCATGCATGCCAATGAAGAAGGTAAAATGAACTACGGCGGGGTCGGTCATGAGATTGGCGGACAAATCGCAAAAATGACAGGGGCGGACACCCGTGTGACGGTGTTGGGCCATTTGCAACGCGGGGGCACACCTGCCATGCGTGATCGCCTTATTGCCTCTGCCTTTGGGGTGAGGGCCGTTGATTTGATGGCACAAGGCAAGACCAATTGCATGGTGGCTTGGCAGCACCGCGAGGTGGTGGATGTGCCATTGGATGAAGTGGTGAAACGATATAAAAAAATTGATGTGACTGGCACACTTGTGCATACCGCACGCGGCCTTGGGATTTGCCTTGGTGATTGATGAAAAGGCAAGGTTTGTGCTGCGCTGCACAACATGCAATGCTGGTAATCGAATTATAATTTAGGTATCATAAAACCTTCTTATAATTGCCTAAGGGAGGTTGTTCGCATGAGCGTCTTAGACCGTATTGAATCTCTTAAATCCAAGCACATAGAACTTGAAAATAAAATCGAAGCAGAAGAAATCAGACCTCACCCTGACGACGACCTTATACACGACCTCAAGCGCCAAAAATTGAAGCTAAAAGACGAAATCTCGACTTTAGCAGCGCAGTAGACATAAACGATCATTACATATAGATCGATATAGAGTGATAAAGAGTTCTTTTATTTATGAGAACTGGCGAATTGAGTTCGCATATTGACAGCCCTCAAGCTTTGGTAGTTTGAGGGCTTGTTTTTATTTAAGGATATTGTTCAATAAGTTTTTGATGTAAGGCGCAGTCACAGTTAACTCAGTTAAAAAAAGAAAAAGCCCTGCAATATATACAGGGCTTTTCAAAGACTTGGTAAAAGTTAGAGGCTTAGAGTTCGCCTGCTTCTTTTCTTAATCCATCACGCAGGATGAACTTCTGGATTTTACCTGTTGATGTTTTAGGTAGTTCTTGGAAGATCACGGTGCGTGGGCATTTAAAGTGCGCCAGATTATCACGGCAATGTTTGATGATATCTTCCTCAGTAACACTACCCGCACTTGGCTTCAGCTCAATAAAGGCTGCCGGGGTTTCGCCCCATTTCACATCGGGCTTGGCCACAACGGCAGCGGCAGCGACATCTGGGTGGCGATACAGTGTATCTTCTACTTCAATGGAAGAAATATTTTCACCACCAGAGATGATGATATCTTTAGAACGGTCTTTCAGCTGGATATAGCCATCAGGGTGTTTTACGCCCAAATCACCGGAATGGAACCAGCCGTCTTTAAAGGATTCGTCTGTGGCTGTTGGGTTTTTCAAATAGCCTTTCATGACGATGTTACCGCGGAAGCAGACTTCGCCCATGCTTTCGCCATCCCATGGTTTTTCAATGGTGGTTTCGCTATCGGCAATCATCAGCCCTTCTTCAAGGGTGTAGCGCACACCTTGGCGTGATTTCTGGTAGGCTTGACGCTCAATCGGCAGCTCGTTCCACTCTTCTTTCCAAGCACAGAAGACGGCAGGGCCATATGTTTCTGTTAAGCCATAAGCATGGGTTACATCAAAGCCTTCATCTTGGATGGCTTTAAGTACAGAAGCTGGCGGTGGGGCGGCTGCTGTCATGATGGAACATTTATGCTCAAACGGTTTCTTTTCTTCTTCTGTCGCGTTGATCACAAAAGACAGAACAATCGGTGCGCCACAGAAGTTGGTAACTTTATGTTCTTCAATGGCTTCATAAATGTTTTTCGCATTTACTTTGCGCAGGCAGATGTTGGTACCGGCCTTGGCCGCCAAGGTCCAAGCAAAGCACCAGCCGTTACAGTGGAACATGGGAAGCGTCCACAGGTAAACAGGGTGTTGTTGCATGTTCCAGTCAAGCGCATTGCCAATGGCGTTGAGGTAGGCACCACGGTGGTGATAGACAACGCCTTTTGGGTTGCCTGTTGTACCGGATGTATAGTTCAGGGAGATCGCCTCCCACTCATCAGCAGGGCCGGACCAATCATATTCCAAATCACCCTTAGAGATGAAATGCTCATAATCTTCCTGACCGATAAGCTCGCCACCTTCAGCCAAGGCATCATCAATATCAATGACGATTGGTTTTCTTTCAAGGCGAGCAACCGCGGCCTTGGTAACGTCTGAGAATTCACGATCAGTAAACAGAACTTTTGCTTCACCATGTTGCAAGATAAAGGCAATGGCTTCTGCATCAAGGCGGATGTTCAGGGTGTTGAGAACCGCACCACACATTGGTACACCAAAGTGCGCTTCGTATGTTTCTGGTGTGTTGTTACCCATAACGGCAACCGTGTCGCCTTTTTTGATGCCCATTTTATGAAGGGCAGAGGCCAAGCGCACGGAGCGCTCATAGGTTTCTTTCCAGGTATAGGTCTTATCACCATGGATCACGGATGGGCGATCTGGATAAACCATCGCTGTGCGTTTGATGAAAGAAAGAGGAGAAAGTGGCTCGTAGTTCGCTTCTGTTTTCTCCAGATGCATATCGTAGATGTTTTCCATGGTTATATCAGTCCCCGATGTAAAAATTCATTTGGAACGATTCATAGCAGCATCAATCGGCTCGCGGAATACCAAAATGCACTTAGAAGTGTAAAAAAAAGTAAGGATGGGGATGGAATTTTGAAATAATTTACCATGATTTAACATATAGAAGACCGGAAAATACAAAAAATCGGTAAAACAATACCAAATTAAGGCTTTTAATTTTTCCAATTTTAGGGCAGAGTCTTGGCCTAAGTTTGAAGGAGAGGGAATTCTTCAAGCTCTTATTGTAAAAATCGCTTGGAAATGGGGACGTTATGACCAACCGGTACGATGAAGCATATAAAGAATCGATGGAAAACCCAGAAGGGTTTTGGGCTAAAGCAGCTGAAGAAATCAAATGGGATAAAAAGTGGGATAAAGTTTTGGATGATTCCAACGCCCCTCTTTATCGTTGGTTTGCGGGTGCTGAATGTAACACATGTTACAACGCCGTTGACCGCCATGTAGAAGAAGGCCGCGGTGATCAAGACGCGATCATTTACGATAGCCCGATCACAGGTCGCAAAAGCAAAACAACATACAGCGAACTGAAAGATCAGGTTTCACGCCTTGCAGGTGTTTTAAAAGCACGCGGCGTTGAAAAAGGTGACCGCGTTGTCATTTACATGCCAATGATCCCAGAAGCCGCTGTTGCCATGTTGGCTGTTGCACGTCTTGGTGCGGTTCACTCTGTTGTTTTTGGTGGCTTTGCTTCTAATGAGTTGGCCGTACGTATCAACGATGCCAAGCCAAAAGTTATTATCTCTGCTTCTTGTGGTATCGAGCCGGGTCGTGTGATTGCATATAAACCGCTTCTAGACGGTGCAATTGAGCTTTCAGATCACAAACCACTTGCGACCGTGATTGTTGCACGTGAAGAAGCAGAAGCTGAGCTTAAAGACGGTTATGACTTTGATTATGCAACCGAGCTTGCAAAAGCTGAGCCTGCGGACTGTGTTTCTGTAAAAGCAACTGATCCTCTTTATATCCTTTATACCTCTGGTACAACGGGCCAGCCTAAAGGCGTTGTTCGTGATAACGGCGGTCACATGGTGGCGTTGAAATACAACATGTCTGCGCTTTATAACTGTGAACCCGGTGATGTTTACTGGGCGGCTTCTGATGTGGGTTGGGTTGTTGGTCACTCCTACATCGTATATGGCCCACTTCTACATGGTTGTACGACAGTGATGTTTGAAGGTAAGCCTGTGGGTACGCCTGATGCGGGTGTTTTCTGGCGCATGATTGAAGAATATAACATTCGTGTTCTCTTCACGGCACCAACGGCATTTCGTGCGATCAAACGTGATGATCCAGAGGCAGACTTCTTGGATAAATACGACACATCTTGCCTAAATGCGCTTTACCTTGCTGGTGAGCGTACAGACCCTGATACATTGAACTGGGCGCAAGAAATTTTGAAAAAACCAGTTGTTGATCACTGGTGGCAAACAGAAACAGGTTGGGCGATTTGTGCAAACCCATTGGGTCTGCATGAGTTTGAAGTCAAGCCGGGCTCACCAACCAAGCCAATGCCGGGTTGGGATGTGCAGGTTCTTGATGATGCAGGTCACCCTGTTGGGGCCAACACCATTGGGTCAATCGTTTGTAAATTGCCAATGCCACCGGGCACATTGCCAACGCTTTGGGAAAAAGACGACCTTTACAAGTCTAAATACTTGGAAGAATTCCCAGGTTTCTACGCAACAGCTGATGCAGGTATCATTGATGAAGACGGTTATGTCTCTATCATGGCACGTACAGATGATATCATTAACGTTGCGGGTCACCGTCTCTCAACAGGTGGTATGGAAGAAGTTCTTTCCGGTCACCCTGATGTTGCAGAATGTGCGGTTATTGGTGCAGATGATAAACTTAAAGGGCAAAACCCTGTTGGTTTCATCGTGCTGAAGCGTGGCGTTGAAAAGTCTAATGACGAGATCATTGCTGAAGTTGTTAAACTGGTTCGTGAAAAAATCGGTGCGGTTGCAGCTTTCCGTAAATGTGTTGTTGTTGAGCGTCTGCCAAAGACACGCTCGGGCAAAATCCTTCGCGGTACTATGCAAGCAATTGCAGACTGTAAGGACTATAAAGCACCGGGTACAATTGAAGATATGTCTGTTCTGCCTGAAATTGATGAGGCACTACAGTCAATCGGATATTCTTCTGCACGCTAATAAGCCAGTAGAAAACCGAATAGAAAAAGGCGGGAAGGGTGACCTTCTCGTCTTTTTTTATGTTTTGAAGAATGATCTATAAAGATATATACTAAGGAAGTATTCGTTTCGGAGAAGAGTTGCGTGAAAAGCTTTTGCTGCCTTTTGGCTTTAATGGTGCTGTTATTGTGCACAGGCAATGTGCGCGCGCATGATCCAATTAAGATTGGTATCTTTGATTTCCCGCCATTTTATAGCAAAAGCCTGCATACAGGCGCTGAAGGAATTTTGGCAGATTATGCCCGCCAAGCCATGGCAAAAGTTGGCTTTACGCCAAAATTCAAAGCCTTTCACACCCCTGTTTTGATGGAGAAGTTGCGCGAAGGTGAGGTGGATGTGGCTATGTTGATCCGCCATCCCGCCTTAACGGATAAAGTCCTTTATTCTAAGAAAATCATCGCCCAGATTAATCTGGTGTCTTATCGCGGGGAAAAAGCTGAGCCTGTTAAAACGCTGGAAGACCTTGCCGGAAAACGCATTCTTTCATTAGCAGGTTATGGCTATGGCGGTATTTTAAATAAGCTGAAAGAACTTCCCGCACCGCCCAAGTTTATCGAGATCAATGATATTTATAGCGGCTTGGAGATGTTATCAGCAGGGCGCGGCGATTATTTCCTCTCTTATCTCCAACCCTCCCAAGAAATCGCCAAAAGAAAGGGCTATCTTCAAGCCGGGACATGGCTGGTTTCTGACCCCATATCGACCTTTGATGTCTATTGGGTAGTGAGCGCAAAAGCAGCCAATGCAAAGCGCATTTTAGCCCGTTTGGAAAGTTTGCAGAATTAATTGGCAAGAACTTTTTCAAGAGCTGCTTTGGCTTCTGGTGTTGTCCATTCTGTCATGCCGATCACGCCGCCGCGCATCTGGCCTTGCTTATCAATGAGAAAGCTTACAGGCAGGTTGTTAATATCCATCTTGCGCAGGAAGTCCTGTTTTTTATCATGAACGGAAACCATGTCTGTGAGGTCGCGTTTTTTAAGAAAAGCATCAGGCTGTTCGCGGCCCTGACGCCCTGTGGCAACGGCGAGCACAACAAAGTCTTTGTCTTTAAAATCTTTAGCTAGCTCATTAAGGGCAGGCATTTCGCGGATGCAAGGCGGGCACCATGTGGCCCAGAGGTTTAGCAAAACCGTTTTGCCTTTATAATCTTCAATGAAAACCGATTTGCCATCCTGTGTTGTAAATTCAACAGTGGGCGCTTTGGGCGTATTGCTTAGGTTTCGATAGCCGCGAATATTGTCTTTTAAATCTGTAAAGCTGTCTGCTTGGGCTGAAAAGCTAAGAGAAAGCGTAAGTATAAAGACACAGAGTGAGGCAAAGCGCATTGAAATTATCCTTAATATAATCAAGTGACGCTAATCTATATTTGAAAATCGTCAAGAATGGGGCAAGTGATAGCAATCACAGCTTTTTATTCTTTCTTAACCTAGAATTTAAATAGGCGGAGTCTTGCGTTCAAGTCCTCCCTTTAGGAAGAGAAAGATGAAATATAACCTGAACCATATTGAAAAACTGTTTAAAAAACTTCGCCGTGATGAGGGCGGGAGTGTGGCGGTTTATATGGCATCTTTTGCTGTTATTGCACTGGGATTAGGCGCGATTGTGATTGATACGGGGCGCGCCAGTGTGTTGAAAACCCAGCTGCAAAACCGTGCTGATGCAGGTGCGATGGCAGGGGCAGCACAGCTTGATGGGCGCGATGGTGCACGCGATCGTGCAACTCAAATGGCGATTAATGCCATTTCTCAATCTTCAAGCCTGAGTGCTACAAAAGGTGAGCTGACTGTGCAGTCGGTTACTTTTTATCAAGAAATTTCACCCGCTTATGTTCTGGCTGATGATGATGAGAATGCAAAATTCATCCATGTTAATATGGCCCCGCAAACCATCAATAATCTATTTACACCCATTTCAACAGCCAGTGCGGTTTCGACCTCAACCACCATGGGGGCAGAGGCGGTTGCCCAGCCTGACCCATATATGTGCCATGCACCACCCTTGATGATTTGCGATATTGGGGAAAATGATGCCAGTGTTGATTTGTCATCCAATGATGTAATCGGTCGCCAAATTGTGCTTAAGCCACCCCAAGGCGGAGATGCTTGGGCACCGGGCAATTATGGCCTGTTGGCCTTGCCCGATGGGTCAATTGGCGCCAACTCCCTTGAGGCGGCTTTAGCAGCGGTCCAGCCCGAAGATTGTTATGGTCTGGAACTTGGAACCGCACCGGGGGTAAAGACAAATAAAGTGCAAAGCGGTATTAATGCCCGCTTTGAATATGAAACCTCATGGGGGAACCCAGCACCTAATGTGATTAATTACCCTCAAGATGGGGATGTGCTTTCAGGTGTTGCACAAAGAATGGGAAGTGGGACGTGGGATTTAGCTAGTTATTGGTCTGAAAAACACGACACGCCTTTACCTGATGAGCTTTTAGATGCCACACGTTATCAGGTTTATCTTTACGAGCTGGGTGAAGTCTTTGCGCGCAACGGGGAGTTGACCCTCTATCCTATTGAGGGGTCACTTCCTGCTGGTTATGAGGAAGTCACACCGCCAGCAGCTGATATTCCAACTTCTGAGAGCCATGCAGATGATCCCGCTTATGATGGGGTGCCGACAGGGACGGTTGCCAGTAATGGTGCCAAACGCCGGCTTGTGCAGGTGGCTATTTTGCAATGTATTGCCGATGAGGTGCGTGGTTCGCACAACTATCCCTCCAACGGACGGTATCTTGAAATGTTTGTGACGCAAGCGGTGCCCGATGCACCCGCAGGTGCCATTTATGGAGAGATTGTCCGTCCTTTATCAATGACTGTAACACCGGATTTTCATGCCAATGTTCGACTTGTTAAATAAGATACGTGCCAATGAGAAGGGCGATACGATTGTGGAATTTGCCGCAGCTGTCCCTTTGATGTTGTTGTTATTTATCGGTTTTGCCGAGCTGGGCCGTGCATTTCTTCAGGCCAACGCCATTGAAAAAGGCATGCGCGCAGGTGCTGTTTATGCTGCACGTATTGATAACCCAACAGAAATTGCATCAAAAACCGTGATAGAGAATCTTGTGAAAACAGGAACCCTTGATGGCAGCGGTGCCTATCTAGCTTCTGGTTGGGCCAATAGCTCTTCTAGTCTGGATGTGGCGCAATCTTATTATAATCTCAATGGGGATAATGTGCCGGTTATCCGCTTAAGTGCCTCGGTACAGTTTGATCCGATTTTGCCCGGTTTGCTGGATGTAATCGGTATGGCGGGATTCAGTATTAATCTTAGTCATGAGCAAGCCTATGTGGACCATTAAATCACGTTTTATCAAAGATGAAAAAGGGGTGGTTTTGCCCTCTCTTGGGCTTTTTTTACCTTTGTTGATGTTAATGAGTTTTGCCGCAATTGAGGTCTCTCTTATTGTGTTTGAATGGCATCGAACGGGCGAAGCAACTAGGCGTGCTGCACGTTATATGGCTATAGAGGAACCCGTGGCAGACCTATCCTCTTTTGTGCGTGGATCAAGTGTTGTGTGTCAGGGGAGTTCAGCAGGGGGGGTAAATTGCAGCAGCGGGGCAGGGGCGAATATATCTGCCTATGGTGAAATGGTTGCCCAGATGCAGGCCATTCAGCCAGCTATTCAATCAGAGCATATAAGTATTACGTACAGTGATAGCGGTTTGGGGGAGGCAACAACGCCGGGCGGGATTCTCCCCATGGTGAGTGTGCGGGTTGAAAACCTACAAAAGCCCTTGGTAGTGATCGGTGGTTTTATGGGAATGCCAGATGTATTCACCTATCCAGCGTTTATGACCAATCAAATTGCCAATGGTATTGGGCCGACGAGCTGACTTTGAAGTATTTGAAATATCTTAAAAAATCAAATAGGTGTGATAGGCGTCACAAGTAAAGTTCAAATAAAAATACATTGATGTGACTGTCATCACAGATAATAACTTTCACTTAAGGTTAAATACATATAGTCAATCAAACGATTTATTAAGTATTCGCCAAGGAGAAGAGCAATGTTTGCAACTATTAAAAATATTTGGAATGACGAGTCCGGTGCTACTGCTATTGAGTATGGTCTGATCGCCGCTTTGATCTCAGTTGTCGCTATTACAGGGATGAACCTTGTTGGTACAGGTTTAAATACTGCATTTACAGGGGTTTCTACAGAATTGAATAATGCGGTGACAAGTGAGTCAACCAGTACCTCAACGGAAACAACAACTGAAACCACGACAACAGAATAGAACAGCTCATATATAGTTTTTTAAAAAGGATGCTTTTAGCATCCTTTTTTATTTTTATATTATTTATACAAAGTGATTAGTATCACATCTTTATCTTTTAAATACTGTTTTAATATAATTAAGTTAGTTAATAATTTATTTAATAGGTGCCATTATGAGTTTAGTTATCATAAATAATATGATTATCGCAGCTTTTGTGGCCCTTCTTCTTGTCTCAGCACTGGAAGACCTGGATGATTATCGCATCCCAAATTTCATCTCCATCGCCTTGATCGCCCTTTACCCATTTTACGTTTTAACCGCTCCTCATGAGGTCTCTATCGGCTGGAGCATGGTAATCGGCCTCGTGTTTTTCATGATCGGTCTGGGCCTGTTTTCAGCCGGGATCATGGGCGGTGGTGATGTGAAATTGATCGCCCTTACAGGCCTATGGGTTGGCCCTCTTGGGCTTTTTCCGTTTTTGTTTGCAATGGTCATTGTGGGCGCGATCATGTCGATCTTTATGCTCTCCTCCTCCCTTCGCCACGGTAGTGCTTATATCTGTGTGCAAATGGGGTTTGTGAATGCCCAAGAAAAAATCCTTACCGACAAGCTGCCTTATGGCGTTGCCATTTGCGCAGGTGGTCTTTTCGCCACTTATAAAATGTTTGTCCTCTAAAGGGTAAAAGGAGCTTTATCATGTCTGTTCGTATTCTCATTTTACTGGTTATGGCCTTTTTAACAGCAGGCGCGACAGCCATGATGGCGCAAAACTGGCTGGCAACGGAGCGCGCTGAGATTATGGCTTCTGTGCCTAAGGTCCTTGCGCCCAAGGCAATTGGTTATAAGAAAGTCCTTGTGGCAAAAACAGACCTTCTTGCCGGAAGTTTTGTCTTAAAAGAAAAACTTGAATGGCAGGATTGGCCTGAAGATGCCATTGGTGAGCGTATGTTGAAAAAAGGCGATGTCTCTATGGAAGATTTCGTCGGTTCTGTCATTCGCTCGCGCATTCCTGCTGGTCAGCCTGTATTGCCCTCAGCCATGGTGAGAAAAGGTGAGCAGGGTTTCCTTGCTGCGGTTCTCACCCCCGGCATGCGCGCGGTTTCGGTTGCTTTAAGTGCCACATCAGGCGTGGGTGGTTTTATCTTTCCCGGAGATCAGGTCGACCTTTTGCTGACACTGAGCCAAAAAGTCGGGGAGGGGAAAATGCGCTTTACTGAAACCCTGCTTAAAGATGTGCGCATTATTGCCAAAGACCAGTCTGCCATTCAAGCTGAAGGCCAAGCCAAGGTTGCCAAAACAGCCACCCTTGAGGTGACGCCAAAACAGGCAGAGATTGTTGCGCTCGCCTCTCAGATGGGAAAACTCTCTTTAAGTTTAAGAAGTCTCGCCGATGAAGAATTGATGATTGCAGAAGTTTCAAAACAGTCACTGGAACATAAAATTGCTTTTCAACCCGTCGGCGTTCAACGCAAAACAAACAAAGCTCAATTGAGCCTGACAACAGATAAGCAGCTTAATTTCTATCTGCAAACGATGGCCCAAAAACGCAAAAAACAAGGCGCAAGTGCGTCGCGCAAAGTACAGGTCCACCGTGGTGGCTCCCTGAGCGTTCAAAAGTTTTAATCAGGAGGCTATGATGGTGAACTTACAAAAAATGATCCGGCTTTTCACACTGGCTTTCCTTGTGTCTTTCACACCAGTAGAAGCAAAGTCAGTTGAGATTTTGCCCCAAGCGCAACGCTCTATGGCAGTGGAACATAATAAAAGCCGCCTGATCCGTTTATCACGCCCGGCAGCCTCGGTCTTTATCGCCAATCCTGATATTGCCGATGTGCAGGTAAAATCCCCAACCTTGATCTATCTTTTTGGTAAGGCCGTTGGCACCACCACCCTTTATGCGGTGGATGGCAAAGATCGCATTATTGCCAATATGGATGTGGATGTGACCCATAATTTGAAAAATTTACAAAAAGCGGTTTATCGCGTGGCGCCCCATGCAAATGTGCAGTTTTCCAGCATCAATGGCGCTCTTGTGATGGATGGCACCTTAAATTCTGCCCGCGAGGCTGAAGAGGTTCGCCAAATCGCCCAGCGTTTCAGCCCCGCCACCTCCGGTGTGATCAATCGTTTGCGTGTGGATGCGCTAAATCAGGTGAATTTGCGTGTACGTATTGCTGAAGTGTCGCGCGATGTGGATAAACGCCTTGGTTTTGATTGGAGCGCCATGGGCACTTTTGGCAGTGTTACATCACTGGCATTGGCCTCAACCAACCCCTTTGCCCAAGCTGTCAGCACCTTAAGTGTGACCAGTAGTGATATCAGCGGTGTGATTGATGCCATGGAAGATGAAGGTCTGGTGACGATCTTGTCTGAACCAAACCTGACGGCCATGAGTGGGGAAGAAGCCAGCTTCTTGGCGGGCGGTGAATTCCCCATTCTGGTGCCCGGTGATAGCGGCCCAACCATCACTTTTCGTGAATATGGTGTGCGCTTGTCTTTTAAACCCGTGATCTTGGATGATGGGCGGATCAATTTACAGGTGGAGCCTGAAGTGAGCTCCCTTTCTGAAAGCAATTCAGTTTCGCTTAACGGCTATGTCATTCCCGCCCTGACCACACGCAAAACCAAAACCACCGTTGAACTGGCAAGTGGGCAAAGCTTTGCGGTTGCAGGTCTGCTTCAAAATAAAACAGGCCATAACTTAAATAAATTCCCCGGCCTTGGTGATTTACCCATTTTAGGTACGCTGTTTCGCTCAGACAGTTTTCAGCGCGAAGAAAGTGAATTGGTCATCATCATCACGCCTTATCTGGTTAAACCCATCACCCATGCAAAAGCCGTTGTGCCAACCGATGGGTTTTCACCACCCCATGATATGGAACGTGTCTTTGTCGGTGGGGCATATCATCAAGAAGAAAAAGCAGGCAATGGCCTAACCATTGATACAAAAGGGCGCAAGCTTATCGGCCCTGTTGGTTTTGCACTGAATTAAGAAAGGAAGATGTCATGACTAAATATATTCCAATGTTTGTTCTCGCTTCGCTCCTCCTTTCTGGCTGTCAAACCGTTCAGGATATGCAAAGCCAACGCCAAGCCCGTGAACCTGTCGTGACCCAGGTGGATAGTCGTTTTGAGGTCGGTTTTGGCTATGGTTCCAGCCAGTTATCACCAAGTGCGCGCGAAAAAATTGATAGCTTCATCATGAAACATGAAGTGAGCCGCAATGATGATATTGTGATTGCTGTGGCTTTACAGGGTGGCAAAATCTCTCAAAAACGTGCTAAAAAAGTGGCGGCTTATTTTCGCACCTTTGGGTTTAAACCTCAGCTGAGAGGCAGCAATAAACAAGAAGGGCTGCAAGCGGTTCAGGTGAATTTAAGCCGTTATAGCGTATCTGTGCCCAATTGCCCGGATTGGACGGATGAGCCAAATTCCACCTATCACAATCAGGTTCATTCAAACTTTGGCTGCGCACAAGCGGCAAACCTTGCTTTGATGATTGGTAATCCACGTGATCTGGTGCGCGGGCGTGAAAGCTCACCTGCCCAAGCCTCAGTCCTTTCTAATGCGATCATTCAATATGGGCAGCCCCGCGCAAGCACAACATCTTCTACAGGAGGGAGTGAATAATGAGCGCTCTCATGGAACATAATGATCAACATCAACAAGAGCCGTTTATGGCTTTTGTACAGGATGATATTACAACCCATTCTTTAAATGATGTGGTGTCTTTGCAAGGCTGGAATACAAACCGGATATTTGATGGCGGGATTGATCTGGCGATTAAGACACTCAGTGAAATTGATACACCGCAGTTATTGGTCATCGATCTGACAGGCTGCATGGCTCCGCTTGAAAAAATTGCAGAACTTGCAAGCGTGTGTGAGGCGGGTGTGGGCCTTGTGTGTTTAGGCACAACCAATGACGTCAGCCTTTATCGCGACCTTTTGGATATGGGGGTGGAGGATTATCTGCTTAAACCCATTGATCCTGAGACATTGGCCCATGCCATTGAACGTGCCTGTGAAGTTGAAGAAGCTCCGATTGTGCCTGAAGATGAATGTGAAGGCGATGTGGTCTCCGTTTTTGGTGCACTTGGCGGGGTGGGCGCAACGGCAACGGCGCTCAACCTTGCATGGGATATATCTGAGCGAGAAGGCAAAAGGGTTGCTCTGGTGGATATGGATTTACATTTTGGCACCATTGCCCTTTCCCTTGATTTAGAGCCCGGCAAAGGCTTTCGTGAAGCATTAGAAAACCCAAGCCGGATTGATTCGCTTTTTCTAGAACGTGCTATGGTCAAGGTGAGTGAGCGTTTCAGCATCTTGGCTTGTGAAACAGATTTGGCAACCGTGTGTCACTTTGAAAGTGAAGCACTAGACCTGCTTATTGAGCGGTTGCGCCAAAAATATGATCTGGTGGTGTTAGATGTCCCGCGCGATTTATTGCCCCGTTGTGGGGACCTGCTTTCTCGCCTTGGTAAAATGATTGTGGTAAGCGATCTTTCCTTGGCGGGTATGCGCGATAGTCTGCGCATGACCCGTTATGCCAAGGACCATATGATTGAAGATAACCTGATGGTTTGTGCGTCACGCGCGGGTGAGAATAAAGAGCGTGAATTAAGCGTGAAAGAGTTTGAAAAAGGGATTGAGAAAACCTTATCCTGCACCATTCCCTATGATGCCAAAGGCTTTGCTGCTGCGGAAATGCAAGGCAGTGCCTTGATGAAAGTTGCACCCAAATCAAAAGCGGCCCAAGCCATGGAAAGCCTGTTTTCCAACTTTGTTGAAAAGGGCGCAGATGAGGTTGAAAAAACCTCTTTCTGGCGCAAGATATTTAAAGCCAAGTGATAGCTGTCACAGCGTGATTGAGCCTTTTTCCTTTATATTTAAAGAAGATAATGGAGGTCGATCATGCCACTTGGAGAAACAGGACAGCAACGTATCAAGTTTGGTTCACGCACTCATTCAGAGGGTTTGCGAAAACCCCAACGGCGCATGGAACCATCTTCTGACGGGCAAGAAACTGAAGACGTAAGTGAGCAAGAGGCTCTGAGCCAAGCCAGCCGTGATAGTGTGGATTTGGCAAAATCCGTTGTTCAGCCCGAAATTCTCAAACGCATTGATGCAGGTAAGGCGGCCAAAATGCCGCGCAATGAACTGGCTGATCAGCTTAGTGAAATTGTCTCAGAAATCCTGATGGAAGAAGGCCAGCAGCTTAACCTGTTAGAACAACGCGACCTCATAACCATGTTGCTAAATGACATGCTCGGCCTTGGCCCGCTTGAACCACTTTTAGCGGATGAGGCTGTCACCGATATTATGGTCAATGGGCCGAAACAGGTGTATGTGGAGCGTGGTGGCAAGCTGGAAGTCTCCGGTGTGACTTTTCGCGATAATGCCCATGTGATGAATATCGCCAATCGCATTGTTTCGCGCATTGGGCGACGCGTTGATGAATCATCCCCCTTATGTGATGCGCGCCTCGAAGATGGCTCACGGGTGAATATTATCATCCCGCCCTTGGCGATCGATGGGCCGAGTATCTCCATTCGTAAATTTCCTAAAATGCGCATCACCTTAGATCGCATGGTTGAAACGCAAAATATGTCAGATGCCATGTGTCAGGTCTTAAAAATTGCCGGGCGCGCACGGTTGAATATTTTAATCTCAGGCGGGACAGGCTCAGGTAAAACGACCTTGTTAAACGCCATGAGCCAGATGGTTGATCATGGTGAGCGTGTCGTCACAATTGAGGATGCGGCAGAACTTCAACTGCAACAGCCTCATGTGGTGCGTCTTGAAACCCGCCCGCCAAACTTGGAAGGTGAAGGCACCATCAGCCAGACAGAACTGGTCAAAAATGCCCTTCGCATGCGCCCTGATCGTATTATTCTTGGTGAAATTCGTGGCTCTGAAGCGCTTGATATGTTGCAAGCCATGAACACGGGCCATGATGGCTCCCTTGGGACGTTACATGCCAATAGACCGCGCGAGGCCCTGACCCGTATGGAAAATATGGTCGCCATGTCTGGGGTGAAGCTACCTAATGAGGCAGTGCGTGCGCAAATTTCAAACGCGCTTGATTTGATTGTGCAGATTTCGCGTATGCGCGATGGGGTGCGCCGCATCACCCATATTACCGAAGTTGTGGGAATGGAAGGTGAAATCATCACCACGCAGGATTTATTTAAATATGAATTTGATGGTGAAGATGCCAACGGCAAGCTTTTGGGGCGTTATGTCTCAACCGGTTTGCGCCCAAGCTTTATGGACCGGGCGGAATATTTCGGTCTGGGCCGTGCCTTGATGGAAGCAATGGCCGTTTAGGAAAAAGTGAAAGGAAGCAGGTTATGTCACAGGAATTAATCTTACTCGCAGCCATTGGCCTGACGATCCTGTTTGCTTTACTCGCCATTGCAGAACTGGTGTTGGGCAAGAATAGAAAACTGCAATATCGCTTAAAAAAAATGCGCCAACGTATGGGCGATGAATTACCAGATGTGGAAGTGCAGGCCTCTGTCTTGCGCGAAGATAAAACAGCTGCACCCACATTGGATAAAATGCTTAAGAAAATGCTGCCAAGTGCAGAGGTCTTATCGCGCAGGCTTGCCCGCGCTGGCCTTGAAATGGGGCCAGGCAGTTTTATTGCCATGTCTGTTTTTGTCGCCGTTATGGGGGCAGGGGCTCTCTTTTTTGGGGCAAAACTATCTCTTGTTGTTGCCATCTTTGGCGGGATTGGCATTGGGGTTGGCGGGGCCCATGTGGTGATTGATCTGTTTATCGCACGGCGTAATGTAAGTTTTACCAAGTCCTTTCCCGATGCCATTGATTTGATTGTACGCGCGGTTAAATCCGGCCTGCCAGTGACAGAAGGCATATCCATTGTTGCAGGTGAAATGCAAGGCCCGGTGGCCTTTGAATTTAAGCGTATTTCAGAAGCCATGAAAATTGGCGAGACCATGGAAGATGCTTTATGGAAGGCGGCAAAACGACTTGAAAATGCAGAATTTAATTTCTTTGTAATCTCGCTTGTCGTGCAATCTGAAACAGGTGGTAATCTGGCTGAAACCCTTGAAAATTTAAGTGATATTTTGCGCCAACGCCAGACCATGAAACTCAAAGTCAAAGCCATGGCGTCTGAAGCGCGGGCCTCGGCTTATATCTTGGGTGGTTTACCATTTGCCATGTTTGCCATCCTAGAAGTCATGAGCCCAGGCTACACCCAGCCGCTTTATACCAGTGATACGGGGACCATGCTGTCCATCGGGGCGTTGATCTCCATTGTGATCGGAGCACTGGTTATGTTTAAAATGGTGAGGTTCGAGATATGAGCATGTTATCTTCAATCCCTATGGAAACCCTCATTGTCTGGGGGGCGGCATTACAAGCCTTTCTCATTGTTTTGTTTGTGTGGAATGCCTTGTTGGTGCGCGATGTCAAAGCCAAACGTATGCGCGCCATTCAGCAACAGCAAAAAGAACTTCAAAACAAGTCACTCGCTGCGGTGAAGCATGGGTTAAAGCGCCCCAAAGTGATGGGCTTTGTCAATAAAGTGGTCAAGAAACTGAATGTCTTGCGCACGCGCGAAGCTGAAAAGGTCATTGATGATCTGGCCCAAGCGGGCTATCGCTCAAAAGAGGCGCTGAATATTTATTTCTTCTTTCGCTTTTCACTGCCCTTTGCTTTTGGGGCCTTGGCGATGGTGTGGCTTTATGTATTGGGCATGGGCGATTTACAGCCCATGGGGCGTATGTTAGTGGCGATCGTTGCTGTGCTCATTGGGGCTTATGCACCGAAAATCTTTGTCATCAATCAAGCACAAAAACGTGGTGACGCTTTGCAAAAAGCCTTGCCCGATGCGCTGGATTTAATGGTTGTCTGTGCAGAGGCTGGGCTGAGCCTTGATATGGCATTAAAGCGGGTGTCAAAAGAAATGATGGGGCCCAACCCTGAAATGGCGGAAGAGCTTAGTCTAACCGCTATGGAGCTCGGGTTCTTGCCCAATCGCGCTGATGCGCTGGCAAATTTAAATAAACGTACAAATATGGAGGGCTTGCGCGCAGTTGTGGGCACCTTGCAACAAACAGAGCGTTACGGCACACCTCTTGCGCAAAGTCTGCGCGTGCTGTCACAAGAATTTCGAACCGAGCGGATGTTAAGGGCAGAAGAAAAAGCTGCGAAACTACCCGCAACCCTGACAGTGCCGATGATCCTGTTTATTATGCCAGCTTTGTTTATTGTCTTGCTGGGGCCTGCCATCATTCGCGCCGTTGCGGTATTCCCGAATTTCTAATCATTTCCCTAAAACAGCAGTTTTGCGCGCGGCCTTATTCATCTTGCGCATTTCTTCATAGATCCGCAGATTGTTTTCAACTGCTTCACGGTCAAGCAATTGGCTGGCAACTTTTTTTGCCATTTCAACATCACCACTGAGCCCATAAAGCATGGCGAGGTTAAGGCGCAGGCGTTTGGGCGCGGTGCTGTCTTTGCCATAAGGCGATAAGGTTTTAATGGCTTTGTCATAGTCTTCAGATAAAGCCAGAGAAAGCGCATAATTATTCAGCGTATCAAGGTCGCTTGCGGCCTCATCTAAAGACTTCTCATATTGATCTTGGGCATCATCATGCAGCCCTGAAAGGTCATAGGCCACGCCCAGACTGTTTAATGCTTGGGCATCATTTGGCTTAATGCTTAAGGCTTTTTTTAGCTGAATGATGGCTTGGGGCAGTTTATTCTGTTCAATGAGAATATTACCATAACGGCGCAAAAGTCCTGTATCTTCAGGCAAGTGGTTTAGCCCGTTGGTATAAACTTGCGCAACGGCGCTTAAATCACCTGAGTGTTTGGTTGTTTCAGCTAGTAAAAACAGGGCATCACGGTTTTGCGTATCCAGCATATAGGCGCGTTGATAAAAGCCCAACGCATTGGCATGATCCCCGGTTTCTTGCGTGCGTTTTCCAAGGCGCAAGAGTTGTTCCACCTGACTTTGAACTTCAGTAGAGGTCTGGCTTGGCTCTTTTTCAGATGAGCTGCAACCATTAAGCCCGATAAGGGCTGCAAGACAGCAAGATATGAACCATGTCTTTTTCATCATAGAATCTTTCAAAATGGAACCTGCTTATAGGCTATAGACCAGCACAGAATTTATCCATAAAAAAAGAGGGCCATTTGACCCTCTCTTTTTCATTTTCAGCTTTTTAGCTTTATGCAGTTTGTTTTTCTTGGACTTCTTCAGTTGCGGCACGTACAACCCGGTTAAGATGTTCCACAAGGCCTTCAACGCCTTGAGAGATTGTTGTGGCACCATTGCTTACTGTATTGGCTTTATCTACAGAAACAAGTGTCTGATCAGACACTTCTGAAATTCGATGCGCCACAGCTTTTGAAGCTTCAGTATTATCATGCACATTGGCACTGATCTCATTTGTCGCCTGAGATTGCACATCCATGGTGTCTTTTACTGTTTGTGTTGTTTGCATCATTTCCTGAAGAATTTGAGAAATGGAACTAATCTCTTCTACGCTGCGGTTACTATCATTTTGAATAGCCCCCACATGAGCAGAGATTTCTTCAGTCGCGCGACTGGTTTGGACAGCCAAGTTCTTCACTTCAGAGGCGACAACGGCAAAACCTTTACCTGCTTCACCTGCACGTGCCGCTTCGATCGTCGCATTAAGGGCGAGCAGGTTTGTTTGGGCTGCAATGTCTTGAATGAGAGTGACAACACTGCCGATATTGGAGGCTGCTTTATCCAGACCAGAAATAGTACTTACGGACTGTTCTGCCTGAGAGCTTGCCCGATGGGCAATATCAAACTGGGTTTCAATTTGTTTTGAGATTTCATTGATTGAAACGCTCAATTCTTCAGTTGCAGCCCCAACACTTTGTGCATTTGAAATGGATTCTTCAGCAGCAGAGGCCACCGATGATGAGTGTGAATTGGTGGAACTTGCTGAATGGCTCATCTCTTCAGCAGCCTGTAGCATCTGCTGCATTTCGGCTGTAACTTGGGATAAAGCAGCTCTTGATTCTTCTTGAACATTGTCCGCCATATTTTTTAATGCCTTTTGGCGTTCAATCTCAGCTTGTTCTTTAACAATCTCTTGTTCGCGTTTTAATTCATCATTCTCAAGTGATTTTTGTTTGAAAACATCAAGCGCACGTCCCATTTCACCAAGTTCGTCTTTTCGTGAGGCTTCTGTAACCGAAAAATCATAAACCCCTGTGGACAGTTGTTTCATTTTCTGCGCCATGTGAACAATGTTTTTACTGGTGGTGTTTGCTGTCATAAAAGCAATTGCGCCGATGATAATAGCAAGCGCTGCGGGCAGATATGACATGTTTTCAGCATTTGTAATGATCTCTTCGGTCTCAATTATATGGCGATCTGCTGCAACGGTTCTTTCTTGAATGTCTTTGTCGATAATGCCTTGAAACTTATCCATAGTTTCTTGGATGGCAGCGGCAACTTCATCAAAGGCCGCCATAGTTTTATTGCCTGAAGCTGGACCGCCTGCAATATAGGCTTGTGCCATGATGATGCCTGTTTGGTAATAGGGGTCAAAGACACTATTGAGGCTGGCAATGATGTCGTTAAGCTCTTTGTTTTTGAAAGGCGCAGATAGCTCTTTGGCTTTTTTTACATTCTGTTTGAAAAGTTCAGCATTAGCCTGTGCTTCATCAAATCCGTCATTTAGACCGTCTAAACCACGTGTTGCAGAAATATCAGTGAGCCATTGTTGGACCTGAACCACATTGAGCTTTAGGTCTTTTGCGACAATAACCAGTGGTAGTATATCGTGAGAAATTACCTTGCTATCTTTTTCAATATTTGCCACATTTTTATGGATCTTAGTAAATTCAGTAAGGGTGAAAATAATAGACCCTAGAATCATTAAGGTGAGTAATATTGAAGTTGTCAGTAATTTAAATCTGATTGTCATGTCTATCCGCCATTCATTTTATATGATTTTGCGGAAAAGCGTACATAACTTTAAATAGAAACAAAAGTAAAAATTAGTATATTGTAATATATTGAAATGCGATTAATGTGTAGTTGCACATAATTGTAATTTTATAATTGAAAGTCATTTAGACCTATTTCTGCTGCTTAAGTATGAAGGGCAGCATATTGGATATATTCGTTCCAGCGGTGAGACAGCCAGAGGATAAATTCATCACGGTGTTCCAGCTCATTGGAGAAGGTCAGGCCGATTTTATCGCCCCTCATATGGACCACGGTGACAGGGAGGGTATCATCAAGATCAGATAAGGTCAGGGATGCTTTTTCACCATTGGCGAGGCTGATATCACCATGGATGAGAGCACCACTATTGGAAATGTTATCAATCTCAATAGAGGCGCCGTTCAAAGTAGCTTTAATGTTGAGGTGGTCCGTTGGCAGGCGTGTGTCATGACGACGATCCACATCTTGTGTGGCTGTGCGCACAACATGGTTAAGATGGTGTACAAGCTCTTGGATACCTTCTGCAATCGCATCGGCTTCTGTGGTGACGACAGTCGTTCTTTCAACAGAGGAGGCCGCTTCGTCAGACACACCTGAAATACGTTGGGCAACCTCTTGGGAAGCTTCTGTGTTTTCCTGAACGTTCTGGCTGATTTCAACGGTTGCATCAGATTGTGACAACATGGTGTCTTTGACAATCTGAGTGGTTTCTGTCAATTGATGCAGGACAGTTGAGATAGCGCTGATCTGTTTTACACTGCGCTCACTATCGGCCTGAATGGCATTGACTTGGGCTGAGATTTCTTCCGTTGCCTGACTTGTCTGTACGGCCAGGTTTTTAACTTCTGAGGCCACAACAGCAAAGCCTTTACCCGCATCACCTGCGCGTGCTGCCTCAATCGTGGCATTCAGGGCAAGAAGGTTGGTTTGGGCGGCAATATCTTGAATGAGAGTAACCACATTACCAATGTTAGAGGCTGCTTCGTCAAGCCCGGCAATGGTGCGCGCTGACTCTTCAGCTTGGGTGCTGGCATCTTGCGTAATGGCAGACTGGGCATCAACCTGTTGGGAGATTTCACGAATGGAAACACTGAGTTCTTCGGTTGCAGCACCTACGCCTTGGGCATTGGTGATGGATTGGTCAGCTGCGGCTGCCACGGATTGGGAATGATCGTTTGTGCGGTGGGCTGAATCGCTCATTTCCTGAACGGCTGTTTGCATATAGCTGACTTTTTCAGAAACTTTTTGAAGGGCCAGCTGTGATTCAGTTTGTACGTTATCCGCCATATTTTGCAGGGCGAGTTTTCGCTCTTCCGTGGCTTTAATCTGGGCCAGTTCTTGTTGGCGTTTCAGCTCTTCATTTTCAATGGCTTTTTGTTTGAAAACATTAACCGCACGACACATGCGACCCATTTCATCTTTGCGATCAATCTCAGTCAGTTCAATATCAATGTCGCCATTTGAAAGGTCACGCATACGCTCAGACATAGAGACGATCAAGCGGCTGACGTTGAGCACAACAAAGATGGTCAGGCTGGCAATGATCAACCCTAAAACTGTGGGGATAATGGCAAGATTGGTGGCTGAATTAATAATGTCATGAGTTTCTTTTTTATGAAGGTCAGCCTGTTTGGTGATTTTGACAATGTCTTTATCAATTACGGCTTGAAAACGATCCATCATATCTTGCATGGCAGCAGCGACCTCATCAAAAGAGGCCATGGTTTTATTACCTTGTGCAGGTCCACCCGCCACATAGGCTTTCGCCATTATGACACCTGTTCCGTAATAAGGATCAAAAGTGCTGTTGAGCTTGGCAATAATGTCATCAAGCGCTTTTTCCTTAAAAGGGGCAGCGAGTATTTTGACTTTTTCTACATTGGCTTTAAACAGTTTTGCATTGGCTTCAGCCTCATCAAACCCATCATTAAGGCCATCAAGACCGCGGGTCGCAGAAATGTCGGTCAACCATTGTTGAACCTGAACTACATTAAGCTTGAGGTCTTTTGCGACAATAACAAGGGGGAGAACATCATGACCGAGGAAGTCGGTATCAATGGCGAGTTCTTCAACATTTTCGCTAATTTCTGCCAGCTCAAAATAGGTAAAGGCAATTGAACCCAACAGCAGAAAAGCGAGTGCAATGGATGATGCAAGTAGTTTAAAGCGAATAGACATAGCAGGCCCCGAAAATCAACCTAATGGTTTAGTGATTATCGGGGTGTATAAATTAAATAAAATTTTATTAAAAGTGAATTCTTAATATAATAATATTCTAATTACCTTATATAAATGACCGTATCTTGTTTAATACGTATGTATACCTATTCATACAATTGTAGTAACTAATTGATTGGGCGATATGTTTTTATTTAGATGTCATCACCCAGACGCCATCCCACTCGTCAGGGTTGACTGTTTCTTTTAGGTGCTCACAGCGTTCAATATAGATTTCTGAGGCTTTATCTTTAGGATTGAGCTCAAGAACCTTCTTAAACTTCTCGATTCCATCGTCAAATGCACCTTTGTGATAGCATTCAATACCATCACGGAAATGGGCAAGCCCATCAACCATGTTGGGGAAGGTTTCTTCTGTGTGATAATCCAAGACCTCGTAAATGCCCACGGGTTCGGTTTTTCCTTTTACCACCACATGGTCCATGGCCCGTGTGCGATAGGTGCCTTTAAGCTGTTTGAAAGTAAATTCAGAGATCAGAATATGGGCGCCATATTGTTTCGCACCACTTTCAAGGCGAGCAGCCAAGTTAACGCCATCACCGATCACGGTGTAATCCATGCGTTTTGGTGAGCCGATATTACCAGAAACCACATTGTCGGTATTAAGACCAATGCGAATATCGATCGGCAAGAGGCCTTGGGCTTTGCGCCCGGCATTAAATTCATTGAGTTTGACCATCATTTGGATCGCACAACGAACAGCGCGGTCCGGGTCATCCTCATGGGGGAAAGGTGTCCCGAAAATGGCCATGATGGCATCGCCGATGAATTTATCAAGCATGCCGCCTTCATCATTGAGGCAATCCACCATCAAGGTGAAATATTCATTAAGCAGTTTTACAATGCCTTGTGCGCCAAGTTCTTCTGAAAGCGTTGTAAAGCTGGCAACATCTGAGAATAATACGGTTGCTTCGGTACTTTGGCCGCCAAGGAAATCTTCACCACCGCCCATCAGCTGATCAGCAAGGCCCGGATCCATGTAACGTGACATGGTTGATTTCATGCGTTTTTCTGAACTGATGTCTTCCATCATGATCATGGTACCGATGGGTTTTGAATCTTTATCCAGCAGGGGCAGGGTGGTGATGTTGACCGAGGTTTCTTCTTTTTCTTCCCCAATTTTCAAGATGGCATCAAGGAAGATATCGGCTTCATTTTCATCACGCACGGTGCGCAGGCGCTCAACGATAAAGACATTTTCATCCACAAAGAAATCAGCATCTTTTTGGCCGATGATTTCATCAGCCTTAACTTGAAAAATCTTAAGGCCTGCGGCGTTACAAGTCACAATGGTTCCTTCTTCATCGAAGGTGACCACGGCGTTACTCATACTTTCCAGCATGCTTTCATTATAGTTTTTCATCTGTTGCACGTCGGCAAAGAGCTGGGCGTTTTCCAGCCCCACGGCAATCTGAGAGGTAAAGGCTTTTAGGCGCTGCTCATCATCATCAGAAAAGGGGCCGCCTTTTTTATTGAGTACCTGCGTTACACCAATGACTTTGCCATCTTTGTTTAAGACAGGGCAACATAGGATGGAGCGGGTGAAATAGCCCGTTTGTTTATCAAAGGCCGGATTAAAGCGCAGGTCCGCATAGGCATAAGGGATATTTACGGTTTTTGCCGATGTAAATACGGCGCCCGCAATCCCAAGGTGGTTGGGTAGGCGGATGTTCGTTGCGCCAAGGCCTTGACCGATCTGGGTATAAAGCTCGTTAGTTTTCTCATCATTAAGGAACAAGGTGGAACGATCAGCCTGCAACATCTTGGTGATGGCATTCATGATCATTTGCAGCAAAGGGCCAAGGTTGATCTCTGATGACACATCAGACACAACGTTGAGGAATTCTGCTTCTTGTTCGCGCAGTTTTTCCATGCGCTCAATAAAGAGGGTGCCTTGCAGCGCGATGGAGGCTTGGGTTGTGATGGCTTGCATGATGGCAAGGTCATCGTCAGTAAATTCGCCTTCATCATGTTTATTTAGCGTTTGGGCAACACCAAGGATATCACCACGTACCGTACGCACAGGGGCACAAAGAATATTGCGCGTTTTATAGCCTGTTGCATGGTCAACACTATGGTTAAAGCGCTTGTCTGCATACGCATCCGGGACAATTTCTGGATCACCGCTGGTATAAACCGCACCGGCAATACCAGAGTTATTCAGGATGCGGATTTCGCGTTTGATATCACCCAAGGCAATGCGCGAATAAAGCTCATTTGTTTGTGAGTCATTCAAAAACAAGGTGCCACGATCTGAGTTGGTGGCCTCGGTCACCGCTTCCATAATGATGCGAAGCTGCTCATCCAGACTTGTGGCCCGTGCAACATCATGAGAAACCCGCAAAACCATTTCGGCTGTGCTGGGGGTCACATGGATATTATTTGCGAGCTCTTCTGCTTTTGAATTACTTTCCGGCATGTTGTGCCTCCAAGGATTCCCTTAAGGTCGTGATTGTATCACGTAATTGCTGATTTTCATCGTGAAAGCTACTTTCCATTTCCTGGCGTTCTTCATCAAAACGATGTTTCATCAGTTCCATTTCATCGCGCAAACCCCCAACGGTGCGTTGAAGCTGAAGGGCTTCGCCGTGACCGTCGGCTTTTGTGCGTTGTACGCTTTCATCTTTGTCTTGTTTTAGGTTTTCGAGTTCATCACGCAAGGCTTGCGTGGTTTTAATCAGGGTGCCTGCTTCTTGTTTACCATCGGCTAAGGTGCGCTGCACTTCAGCATCTTTTTGCGTGCGCATATTTTCCAGCTCATCACGCAGGGCCTGTGCGGTATTGGTCAGTTGCACAATCTCGCCATGGGCATCGGCCTTGGCTTTTTGCACAGCATCAGTCATTTGGCGACGGACCTCTTCCATCTCGTCGCGCAGGGCCTGAACGGTATTTTGCAGTTGTAAATGTTCCTGATGTCCATCGGCCACGGCTTTTTGCACGGCTGCTGTCTTGGATGCATTGACCGTGTCAAGTTCATCACGAAGCGCAGAAATCGTGTTCTTTAAATGCCGTATTTCGATTTGAGCCTGATAAAGCTCGCTTTCTTCTTTTGTTGTCATGTTTGATCCAGATGGACGTGGAATTATTGGTAATTATCCCAAAGGAATCTTAAAAAAACATTTAAGAAAATTACTCTACCACAAATACATCTTCCAAGTCTTCAAATGAACCATCCGTATTTTCAGGTGTAATCAGTGCAAGCCCATCCAGAATAATCACGGCATTAAGGGCTGCATCGCGCTCCACCCCATCGCGCAAACGTTCAGCTAAGAAGCCATTGACGATGGAAAGCTGGGCATAGTTTTTGTTGAGCTCATCAAAGTTAAGCGCCTTTTGCCCGCCGTTGTTGGAATTTTCAACATATTGGGCAAGCAGGTTGGCCGCAAGGGCGCGAAAAACCGTTTCCTGCTCATTAGCAAAAGGCAGGTGAAAACGTGCTAAGGGCCGCAAGAATTTAGTGTGCGGGCAACCGGATGTGGCACAGACAAGTCCAAGCAGGGAAGCAATACCGGTTTGAAAGGTCGATTTCGTGATGATAGAGCGCAAAGGCGTTTCAACCTCAATCACGGTTTTCTCGTAAGAAAACTTCTCTGTGAAATGTGGGAGGAACTGGGCGATAGACACGGCAGTTGGACACCATTCAACATCTGCGCCCAACGGGCAGTTGGAACATTTTTGATGTTCAAGCTTAGCCCAGCTTGGTTTTTCAACAGCAGGATCAGGCTGGATTTGAAAGGTGTGGTCATCAAAATTCAAATCAATATGAACGACTTCTTCTTTTGCTGCGAAGAATTTATAGGTGATGGTCTGTGTCATTGGTCAGCTTGGCCCTTGGCTACTAAGTCGTTATTTAATGAAAACAATATGTTAATCTATGTAAACATACGTCATCAATTTGGGTGAGATGCCCGAAATAAAGTTTTATGTCTTTTTTTAAATTCTGCCTGATTGTTGACGTTGCCACAATCATCTTTTCAGACAATAAAGGCCTCTTTTTTCGAGTCGGGTTTTATCAACAAGAAAAAATAGTTATTTAATGTTTTGTAATATATGACAAGAAAAATTCAACTCAATGATGAGATGTTGCCTGTTTTATAAAACCTATGAAATATAATACTTTTGCCTACTGGTATTACCCCTTTTCACTTCCTAAATAATATGGCAGACTTTTTTTGTTGATATCATTTAGGTGATATTTTCTTATTCATAAATAACGGCGGGGAAAAACAATGGCAGAAGAACATATGGACGGTCCAATGCCACCGGAAGGTGATCCACTTGGCGAGGCGGCAGGTGCGGCATTTAAAGATGCAATGGATAATGGTGCAAGTCCTGACGAGGCTTTAGATGCGGCAATGGGTGCAGCTCAAGCAACGGCAACGGAAATGGGAATGCCAGCAGAAGAGTTTGAAGCAGGCGCGACTGAATTCCAGACAGCCTTTAATGATGCAATGACTGATGGAGCTTCACCCGAAGAAGCCTTCAGTGCGGGAATGGATTCGGTCGCCCCAGAGGGTGGCATGGCTCCTCCACCAGAAGGCGACATGGCTCCTCCACCAGAAGGCGACATGGCTCCTCCACCAGAAGGCGACATGGCTCCTCCACCAGAGGGCGACATGGCTCCTCCACCAGAGGGCGACATGGCTCCTCCGCCAGAGGGTGACATGGCTCCTCCACCAGAAGGTGATGCGATTGGTGAGGCTGCGGGTGGTGCTTTTAAAGAAGCACTTGATAATGGTGCAACACCGCAGGATGCGATGGACGCAGCTATGGACGCAGCTGCGCAAACAGCAGAAGATTTAGGTATTCCACCGGAAGAATTTGAAGAAGGTGCTGCGGCTGTTCAAGAAACCTTTGATACAGCAATGGCTGATGGCGCTTCACCAGAAGAGGCGTTTGGCGCTGGTTTAGATGCTGCAGGTGGTGATGGCGAACATCATGATCATGAGCATCATGATGAAGCTATGGCGCCACCACCAGAAGGTGATATGCCACCACCGCCAGAGGGCGATATGGCTCCGCCTCCAGAAGGTGATATGGCGCCACCAACTGATGGTGGTTGGGGTGATGGTCAAGCTGCAGCAGGCCCAGATGATGGGGATGTACCTATGTTTGATCAGCCAACTGATGGCACAATGCCACCACCGGGCGGGGATATGGCGCCACCGCCAATGCCAGAAGGCGATATGCCACCACCGCCACAAGATGCAGAAATGGCAGCCCTTGATGATGCGATGGGACATAGTATGGATGAGCATATGACGGATGCCCCCCCACCGGGTGGTGATATGCCACCGCCGCCAGAAGGTGACATGGCAGGCGATATGCCACCTCCTCCAGAAATGGATGATACTGACGTCGTCTAAGGTCGGTACAAAATTAAGGGAGAACTCTTTTTTGAGTTCTCCCTTTTTTGTCTAATCTAAAATAGCTATAATAATCAATAAGTTGATTCGACTCTTAGAGGGACTATGCATACTGCATTAAAAAGCATGGTGCTGGCTGCACGCCAGCGGGGTATTGAGTTGAGTGTGGATACGCTTGTTCATACCTTTAATATCGGCGAAGAAGAGGCCGATAATGATGTGCTGATTCGTATTGCACAGGAAAATGGCATGAAAGCCAAGCTCGCTACATTCGGGCTTGATAAGCTTTCCTCATTAAGTGATGCCATTCCCTTAGTTGTTCGTCTTAAAGATAAGCGCTGTGTTGTGGTCAGTGGGTTTGAGCTTGATGAAGATAAGAAAACCATTAAAGCGCTGACTGTAATTGATCCTGCAGCAGCAAACCCACAGGCTGAAACGGTTGAGCGCGAAGCGTTTTTAAAACATTGGGCTGGACAGGCCATTCTTATAAAGCGTAAATATGATTTCTTTGATGAGGATCGCCCGTTTGATTTCTCATGGTTGATGTCAGGCTATTTTCGCCATAAATCCTTGATGGGGCAATTACTCGTCATCGCCCTAATCCTTCATGCCTTTGCAGTACTGCCTGCTGTCTTTATCATGATCGTGCTTGATAAAGTGGTGAATTTTGAAGCGACATCTACGCTTTATGTCATCACATCCGGTATTATCATTGCTTATCTATTTAATGGCTTTTTGGGATATTTGCGTCAATATATTGTGCTCTTTGCCTCTGGTAAGGTGGATGTGCGCCTTAATGCCAAATTGTTTTCAAAACTACTGGATTTACCGCTTTCCTATTTTCAAAAAAGGTCCATTCCAGAAGTTTCAAAAACCCTGCAACAGACCATCTCTTTGCGCCAAGCTTTAACGGGGCGTTTTTTCGGGGCGGTGCTGGATGCCACTTCTTTAATGGTGTTTATTCCCATCCTTTATATGTACAGCCCGTTGTTATGCGGTGTTGTGATTTTATTTTCCTTTGCAATTTCTGCCAATGTCATCATTGCCTCAAAACTGCAAAAACGTCGTTTGCAGCGCGCTTCAGCTGCGGATGCGCGAAAGCAAAACATCTTGATGGATTCCATTTCAGGGATTGAAACAGTCAAGACACTGGCACTGGAACCTGTTCAAAAGAAAAATTGGGAAGATGCGATTTCTGATCATACGGTTGCCCATTTAAAACTGGGCAGTGCCAATGCCATATCCCAGCAGATCAGCTCAACCCTGCAACAATTGATGACGGTTGCGGTGATTTTTGTTGGGGTGCAGCTGGTTTTTGCTGGTGACTTAAGTGCGGGTGTATTGATCGGTGTTAATATGCTGGCTGGTAAGGTTACGGGGCCTTTAGTGCAGCTTGTAACACTGGTGACAGATATTGAAAAAGTGACCCGTGCTGTGGATAGTATTGGCTCCGTCATGAATACACGCGGTGAAATGCGCCGCCGTGGCGAAGTGCCAGAAATTTTGGGTGATGTGACTTTTCATAATGTGAACTTTGGCTATGATGACGGGGCACGTTCTCTTAATAATTTGAGCTTTAATATTCAACCACGCCAAAAGGTAGCAATTGTCGGGCCAACAGGCTCAGGTAAAACCACGATTGGGCGTATGATCCAAGGCATTGTGCGCCCCCAAGACGGCACGGTGACCATTGATGGTCATGACTTGCGCTTAATGGATCTTGCGCATTTGCGCTATAATGTGGCGTGCGTTACTCAAACCCCGCATTTCTTTAAAGGCACAATCCGTGAAAATATCATGCAGCCTTTCCCCGGTGCAGGTTCTGCCCGTGTGATCTGGGCGGCGGAGATGGTTGGCCTTGATGCGGATGTGGATGGGTTAAGTGACGGTTATGAAACCCAGATTGAAGAAGGCGGCAGTAACCTTTCGGTCGGGATGAGGCATAAAATCGCGCTGGCGCGTGCCTTAATCCGCAATCCGCGTATTTTGATACTGGATGAAGCCTTTGCCCATTTTGATCTGGATACGGAAAATGCGGTCCGTCAGAGAATGCCCGATATCGCCAGCGGTCGGACCTTGCTGGTGATTGCGCATCGTATTTCTCATGCGCGTGAATGTGACCATATTCTGGTGATGAAAGATGGCCATCTGGTTGAAAATGGCAAGCATGAGGACCTGATTGCCAAAAAAGGTGTTTATGCAGAGATGTGGAAGCGCGAATTAAACTTGATTGGCTTGCCTCAAACCCAAATTGAGAAACCAGAGCCTGAAAATGCCAAAGTTGAAACGGCTGCAAAAGTTGACCAGACAGCAAAAACCACTCAATCAACCCCGCCTAGAAAACGCGGATGGGGCGCGCGACGAAAAACACCACAACCCACACCGAAGAAGGAGGCCTAAGTCATGAATACACCGTCTCCTCAAAACCAAGAAGACCTCAAGAAAAATGAACGCCCTTATGCGGCGGGTGATTTTATCTTCCAAGAAGGTGAAGTGGGCAATGTGGCCTATGTGGTTGTTTCTGGTACAGTTGAGGTCTGTAAACTTTCAGCAGGAAAACTGATTACTCTTCAAACCCTTGAAGAAGGCGCGCTGTTTGGTGAAATGGCGATTATTGATAAATCACCACGCAGTGCTTCAGCGCGGGCTGTAACAGATGTTGTGGTGAGAGAAATTGATGAAACCGCCTTGATGGGCCATATTAAAAAGGCACCAGAAGTGGCGATGAACATGATGTATCGCCTTGCCAGTTATGTGCGCACATCCAATAAAAACTTAGAAAGCAGCAGCTTTGATAAAGATGTCGAAGGTGATCAAAAAGAAATAAAGAGCGATAAAAAACCGTGGCGTCTGTGGAAACCCGATGAAGAAGCTATTGTCGATGAGTTTCGCGCTGGTGCAGAAGCGATTGAACATCAGGGCTTACCCCGCGTGATCAGTATGTCATTTCTGGGTATCCTTGGGGTGTTTTTTGGTTTTATTATCTGGGCGTCTTTATCGGTGATTGACACCACGGTTTCTGCGCGGGGTCGTTTAACAACCACTGTGCCAACAATTGAGGTGCAATCAACAGGCAGTGCCATGGTGAAAAAGCTCCATAGCACGATTGGGAAACATGTGAAAAAGGGTGATGTTCTCGTCACCTTGGATGCAACCTTTGCCCAATCAGATTTAACCCGTGCAAGACAGGAAGTTGAGCAACTCGATACTGAAATTTTCAGGCTTGAAGCAGAGATGAATAAGCTTGGTATGGATATTGCCAAAGATATTCCAAGCCGTATCCAGCGCGATATCTATCTCAATCGTCAAGACGAATATCGATCACGTATTACCTCGTTTGATCAGGATTTGCGCAACATTGCCTTGAAGTTGAAATCTGCAAAGAGTGATGCTGGCTTGGCAGCGCAACAGCTTAAGATTAAGCAAAAACTTGAAGCAGCAAGAAAGCGCCTCTTTGTTAAACAAATTGGCTCAGAAGTTAATTACCTTCAGGCACGTAATGAACGTTTAATGGCTGAACGAGAACTTACTGAACTGCAAAACTCCATGAATACATTGCGCGGCGAAACCAATGCGCTAAAAGCTAAGAAACAGGCTTTTGTGAGTGAATGGTTCTCCAGTATTGGTGAAAAATTAGCGGCTGCAACAAATAAACGTGATGCGCAGAGCGAAGGCCTCGTCAAGCTTCGTCGTCAACGTAAAAACATTGAAATTCTTGCTCCGGCAGATGGGGTGATTATCGCCCTTGAAAACCTTTATGAAGGTGGTGTGGTGAAAGAAGGTGCCACGGTCATGACCTTGGTGCCAAGCAATGTACCGCTGAACATAGAAATCGACATTGATCCACGTGATATCAGTAACCTTTATCCAGGGGCTGAAATGTCGGTAAAGCTTGATGCCATTCCTTATCAGAAACATGGCGATCTCGCAGGCGAAATTACCTTTATTTCTGAAGATACGGTTGAGGAGTCTTTAACAGGTGAAAAAGGGACTTATTATCGTATCCATGCTGCGATCCAAGCCAACAACCTGCATGATCTGCCAGAAGACTTTAGGCTTGTGCCGGGAATGCTGTTAACAGGGGATATCCGTGTTGGGCGTCGTCGTTTAATTACGTATTTCATCTATCCGGTCATCAGGACGATTGAGACCAGTTTTACTGAGCCTAATTAGGTATGAACCGATAAAAGAAATTCTGTGTTCTCCTTGAAAACCCATTGCCATTTTACCTTATGTTGTATCAGGTAACTATGTTACTGTTTTTATCAGCCTGTGGATGTAAATCACTTTAAAAAAATGAAAACAGGCGGTTTTAGGGAGTCTTGATAAAGGGACGTTAATCAATGCAAAAAGCACTCAATATCAGTCCAGACAAATGTACTGGATGTCTGCAATGCGAAGTGGCTTGTTCATTTGAACATACAGGGGCGTTTAACCCGTCCAAATCGCGCATAAAAGTTTTTAAATTTCATGATGAGGGGCGCTTTGTTCCTTATACCTGTACCCAATGCGCTGAAGCATGGTGCATGCAATCCTGCCCCACAAGCGCGATCAGCCTTGATGGGGAAACAGGGGCGAAAGTTGTGGCAGATTCTGCCTGTGTCGGCTGTAAGGTCTGCACCATCAGCTGCCCGTTTGGCACCATCAATTATGTGCCTGATACGGGTAAAGTTGCCAAATGTGACCTGTGTGGCGGGGACCCAAAATGTGCAAGTGCCTGCCCAACAGATGCCATCACCTTTGTTGATGCAGAGGCAACGGGCTTAGATAAAATGCGCAGCTGGGCGGCGAAAACCGACAGTGGCGCACAAGCAGAAACTTAAAAAGGGAGGCTCTTACATGTCATGGGCACGTAAATTATTGCGGGTGGACCTTTCTAAGGGAACCTGCGCATCAGAAGATTTAAATATGGAATGGGCGCAAGAATATCTTGGCTCACGGGGGCTTGCGACCAAATATTTTATTGAAGAGACCGACGCAAAGGTCGACCCACTTTCAAAAGACAATAAACTGATCATGGCAACAGGCCCTCTAACGGGGACCTGTGCATCCACATCTGGGCGCTACACCGTTGTCACCAAAGGCGCGCTTACCGGGGCAATTGCATGTTCCAACTCCGGTGGTTTTTTCGGTAACGAGATGAAAAATGCCGGATGGGATATGGTGATCTTTGAAGGTAAATCGGACAAGCCTGTTTATCTCTCTATTGAAAATGACAAGGCCGAACTGCTTGATGCATCCAAATATTGGGGCAAATCCTGCTGGGATACGGAAGAAGGGATCAAGGCCGATCATCAAGACCCGCAAACCCGCGTCGCCTCCATTGGGGTATCGGGTGAAAAGGGTGTTCTTTATGCCTGTGTGGTTAATGATATGGACCGTGCTGCGGGGCGCTCTGGCGTGGGCACCGTCATGGGGTCCAAAAACCTGAAGGCCGTTGCCATTCGTGGCACACTTGGTGTGAGGGTTGAAGACCCGGCAGCCTTTTTGGAAACCACAAATGCGGGGAAGGCCGTTTTGGCTGAAAACCCGGTGACAGGCCAAGGCTTACCAACATATGGGACCCAAGTCTTAATGAATGTCATCAATGAGATGGGATCACTGCCCACGCGGAACTTCAAAGAAGTTCAGTTTGAAGGGGCTGCCAATATCTCTGGTGAGAAAATGCATGAGGTACGAGCTGATGGCACCAAGAACCTAACGACAAATGCGGCTTGTTATGGCTGTACCATTGCCTGCCAGCGTGTTTCAACAATTGAGCGCACGCATTATACGGTTAAGGATCGTCCAGAATATCAAAAAGCTTCAGGCGGGCTTGAATATGAAGCAGCATGGGCCTTGGGTGCTGCAACTGGTGTGGATGATATTGAAGCTCTCACATTTGCAAACTTTATCTGTAACGAGCAGGGCTATGACCCAATCTCCTTTGGGGCCACCGTTGCTGCGGCGATGGAACTGTTTGATATGGGGGTGCTGACAACAGAGCATACTGGCGGGATTGAGTTTAAATTTGGCAATGCCAAGGCCCTGACAGAGGCTTGTGAGCTTGTGGGGCGTGGTGAAGGTTTTGGGCTTGAGTTGGGCATGGGCTCTGCGCGACTTTGTGAAAAACATGGTCATCCTGATCTTTCCATGTCGGTTAAAAAACAGGAATTTCCGGCTTATGATGCGCGCGGTATTCAGGGGATGGGGCTGACCTATGCCACCTCAAACCGCGGGGCGTGTCATCTTCGTTCTTATACGGTGGCTTCTGAAGTTTTGGGTATTCCTGAAAAGACGGACCCGTTGGCAACTGAAGGCAAGGCGGGCTTGGTTATGGCTTTCCAAGATGCAACGGCGGCGGTTGATGCTTCTGGCTTATGTATCTTCACCACATTTGCCTGGTCCCTTGAAGATATTGCCCCGCAAGTTAATGCGGCATGTGAAGGTGATTGGTCCGTTGAGAAAATGCTCGAAGTTGGTGAGCGTATTTGGAACATGGAACGCCAATATAACCTTGCAGCAGGCTTTACAGGTAAGGATGATACCTTGCCCAAACGTCTGTTGAAAGATGCGGCCAAAACAGGCCCTGCCAAAGGCAAGGTCAGCGGGCTGGATCAGATGTTACCTGAATATTATGAAATTCGCGGTTGGGATAAAGAAGGGGTGCCGACCTCAGATACCCTGTCTCGATTGAGGCTTTCTTAAGTGAAGGAGTAATTAAAAAGGCGGCTGTCATAAAAAACAGTCGCCTTTTTTTTAGAAAATTTCTGTGCTGAGAATGTAGGATGCGTATTTGCGATCTTCCAACAGGATATGCAGCAAAATCCAACGTTTCAGGAAGCTGTGAATTTCTTCAGCTTCTTGCGGGCTTACAGGCTTTGCACATCTCTCCATAAGGGCAGAGACTTGTGCGGCAAGTTTGATATGCTTTTCTTTATGGGCTTGGGATTCTGAATAGCCTGCATCAATAAAGATTTCTTCCTCTTTTTGGAAATGTAAAACCGTATAGTCAGAAAGGGCTGTGACCAGCTCTTGGATTTCTGCAACAGTTTTTTGCTCTTTCAAGGCAGCCATAAGGTCTGTTGTCAGGACAAGCAGTTTTTGATGCTGTTGATCAATTTCTTCAATGCCGACACTATATTCATCGCGCCATTTTAACAAAGAGTCATCCCATTGGGTGGAATTGGCAAGTGCGCGCATTTGCTTGGCAACGCGCTCGAGAAGCTTCCATTGCACGATGGGGATTTCTTTAATGACAATCAGCGGGATCAGCGCAATGGCGCAGTTTTTGGAAAACTCCATATCAAAGATATTTTCCATCCCATAAACGCCATGATCTTCAAAGAGGGTTTCACCGGGCTCTAGCACCTGAAATACATGATCACCCAGCTTTAAGGTGACTGTACCTTCTTTGATCAAACCAATGTAATCGCGTGTGTTGCCAAAATCCTTGAACTCTTCAATATCTTTGGTGACATGCATGCTTGCGGCGATGGCATTTTTAATCCCATCAGAGATCGATCCGCCAAAGAGCCATGATTTTTGCAGCAATTCACGTTTTTCAGCGAGCATGGAGATGGCTGAAAACATCTCATTGCGTTTCACAAACTCGATATACATATTCATGGGGAGCTTGAGCGCTTTTACAAAGCTCATGGCGCGATAGGTCTCAGTCGAGCTTGCTCCACAAAGCCCATGCATATCGGCAATGAAACTACCCGCAGACATGCGATGCGTGATGTTTGTATCAGGGGCGATAATTTCAACCGCACCAGACAGCACGAAATATGTATTTTCAATCTTGTCACCGGCTTTAACGATAATCTCTTCTGGATTAAAGTTGACGACTTCATGATTAAGAAGCAGGTCAAACTGGTCTTTGGGCAGTTCAGGGAAGAAAGATTTCAGATACGTGTTGGCCCGTGAAATTAGATAATCATAATTGCTTGGAATAAGCACATCTTCCGTACCAAACGGGGCGCCGCTGCCAATTTGGCGCTCTTCTTCATTAAGCGCTCTGGCCGTATGGGCGAAAATGATTTTGTTTGAGGCATCTTGCTCGAAATCTGTTGAGACACCGTGAATGAGACCACCCCCGTTATCAAGCTTCTTCACATCGCAAGGTTCAAGATACTGTTGCTTGACCTCATCACAATAGGATTGGGAAATACCCGGTGCATTGTCATCGCCAGTGACCATCCCGCCAAGCACTTGGAAAGAGGCAATATCTGCCAAATGCCCATAGGTCTTATACCCATCGCTCCATTGGGTGCGGAAAAACAGAATGGTTGTTTCCATAGGGTGGGGGGAGTTGATCGGTTTGACTTCCAGCCCATCCACATTATTCCAGTGGTTTTCTTTAAGGTCATAGACATCAAAAAACTGTATAAAACGGCTTTCATCCAGTGACATGAGAGCGGAGAGTTTTTTAACCGTGGCATGGCGCACAAGTGGGGTTGCAAAAAACTTGATGCGATGGTCTGAACGGATCAAGGCGGGCAGGCCTGCAAAATGGTCATCATGGCAATGGGTCAGGAAAATACCTTCAACCTCACTGATATCAATACCAAGCGAGCGCAGCGTGGTTTCAATATTTGGTCCGGCATCAATCAGATAGGTCTTGCCCTGAAAAATGATAATACTCGCCATAGACGGGCGTTCAATATCCCAGCCATCGCCTTCACCGGAATGAATAACGCTGAAATATTCCCGCCCAACCTGATAATGACCAAGATTGTAAGACGGCATATAGTTTTCATCTTCAGCCAAGTTCAGATCAATCGTGACCTTTTCACCCTCATAAGTGAATTCAAACAGATTGATAGAGAGGCGTTCAACCGACACGCCATTGCGAATGGGGGTCGGGCCATTTTCAATCACAAGACTGTCAAGGAGCTCTTTAGGGTCCGCAATCTTCCCAAAGGCAAATTTGAGCTTCATGCGCATGAGGTCTTTTGCCAGCTTGGGCGTTGCACCTGCACGCAAAAGCTCATCCTCATTCGCAAGGCCGTAATTGCCGCGATGGATATATTGGATTTGGGCGGCAAGCTGGTCAGGGTTGCCAATTAAAAGCGGCTTGACCCCGGTATTGCCGGGGTGACCGGGCAGGATCATACCTTGGCGATAGAGCATCTGGAGAACAGGAAATTCACCAAGGTTTGAAAAGCTGCTTTTTTGAACACTTAAGTCAGAAAGCAAAATGGCGTTGGGGCCGGATTCATGAAAAACATCGCTGGCGTCATTGGCAAAAATGACGCCGCGTTTCATCATATGTTTAACCGCATCAGCAGGGCAGCCGCACAGGATGCGCAGGTCCGCTTTGGGGAAATCCAGCCAGAAGACACCGTTTGCCAGTTTTGATTTGATGATCTGACCCATAGGTGTCTTCCCTTTAGCTAACCGTTTACATCCTTACAGTTTGACATAAATTGTAAGCTATGCACCACAGCATTTTTTATATTTTTTGCCAGACCCGCAGGTGCAGGGATCATTTCGCCCCACTTTATTGGCAACGATGCGTTGTTCTTGGGCCGGATTAATCACACCGTCTTCATAATACCAGCGGCCATCAACTTTTTTAAAGCTGCTGCGTTCATAATGGACCTGTTGTTGACCGTTCATTTTGAAATGGGCGCGAAACTCAACAATACCTTCCTCGTCGCCTTCTTCACCTTTTTCGGTTTTGACGATTTCAAGCTTGTTCCATTTGGCTGTGCTTGCCCATTGCTCAGTTTCAACCGGATCATAGTCTTTGCGGCTGGCCTCTGTGAGTGTGTCAGACAAATAAGTCATTTTGCCCTTTTCAAAGGCACTATAGCGCGAGCGCATCAGTTTTTCAGCCGTTGGGGCAACTTCACCATTGTGGAAAGGTTCACAACAGTTTGCATATTCGATATTTGATCCGCAGGGGCATAGAGACATAAGCTTGGTCCTTATCATAATAATTTCTTGCAAAGGGTGATCCCATTTGCACGGCGCAATGTCAAGGTAGAAGGCATGAAAAAAGCCCCTCAACTTATGTGAGGGGCTTTCGTTTGCATGCTCTAGATGAAAGAACTTACCATTCGAAACGTTCAATACCATCAAAGGTCAACTCTGATCCATCAGAGAAAGTGATGGTCCCATCGGCATCATCAGACAGTTCAATATAGCCATCGGCCTGTTCTTCGATCGTCCCGCTGGTTAAGTTGAGTGTCCATTCGTTTTCAGCTACGGCTGAACCATCTTCATCTTGAAGGTGGACCGTATCTGTCCAGCCTGAACCGTCACCACCAGAGATGATATCATCACCTGAATCATCACCAAAATAGAACAAATCATTACCATCGCCGCCGTCTAGTGTGTCATCACCGGTGCCTCCACTTAGGGTATCGTCACCATCGCCGCCTGTGACCTCATCGTTACCTGCGCCACCATAGACTTCGTCGTCGCCGTCTTCACCTTTGACTTTATCATTACCGTCATCGCCATAGACTTTATCGTCGCCTTTGCCGCCAGCTGCCGTATCGTCGCCAGAGCCACCATAGACTTCGTCGTCGCCGTCTTCACCTTTGACTTTATCATTACCGTCATCGCCATAGACTTTATCGTCGCCTTTGCCGCCAGCTGCCGTATCGTCGCCAGAACCACCATAGACTTCATCGTCGCCGTCTTCACCTTTGACTTTATCGTTGCCATCACCGCCATAGGCTTTATCGTCGCCATCGCCGCCTGCAACCGTATCATCGCCGGATCCGCCGTTGATGTAATCATCACCATCGTTGCCTTTAAGCTTATCGTTACCGCCGCTACCATCTATATATTCATTTGATGATGTGCCAGAAATAGTGTCGTCGCTGCTTGTGCCTGTCAGTGTGCTGTCATAAGCAATAGGCATTTCAATCGCAATGGTTTGGGTTGTTGTTGACGTATCGCTATTTGCACTTTCGGTCGCTGTAGCTGAAACACTTAAGTTAAAATCAGCCGCTGTGCTTTGTGGTACCGTAATCGTCAAGCCACTAAGGTCAGAACTATTGACAGTCCAGCTACCATCCGCATTTTCAGTCCCCGCAGAAAGAGTCGCATCAGAAGGAATACCGCTCAGGGTAATGCTGCTGAGTGTTTCCGAACCATCCGTATCTGAAAGAGAAGAGCTAATGGTAACCGGAATTTCATAGGTGTCGATTGTGCTTGAAGAAGACCCGCTGTAGGTACCCGAAGTGACACTGCCGCCTGAGGCAAAATCGGATGCCGTGATATAACCATCACTAAATTGCAGGATTTCTACATCGGTTATAACATCATTACCGTCGCTACCGTTTTCATCTTTGATCGTGTAGCCATTGTTGCCCGTTGAGTTAATGGTGTAATCACTGGATGAGCCGCTTAAAACAAAGACGTCGGTATCTGCACCACCATCAAAGTTATCATTACCTTCACCGCCTGTGAACGTATCATTTCCGGCACCGCCATCGGCATCATCATTACCATTTTGACCAAGAATAATATCGTTACCATCACCGCCAAACAGGTTATCGTTACCATCCCCACCATCAAGGGAGTCATCATCGGCCTCCCCATAGAGATGGTCATTACCGTCACCACCCTGGATATAGTCATCACCGGCACCGCCATAGGCTTTATCGTTGCCGTCGCCTGCATCCATCTGGTCGTTGGCTGATGTACCTTGAATGTTATTGTTATTTTTTGAGGTACCATTAACGGTACTCGTATACGTACCGTCATGACTGCTCGCAGCGCTGCTACTGCCCCCTGAACTGGTTGTGCCAGAGGTAATGCTGCCAGATGAAACGGTGACTGTCGGTGCATCTGCATCTGCTGTCACTGTAACCGTCGCATCAGCCGTTGACGTCGTTGTGCCATCAGAAACAGTATATTCAAAAGTCTCAGACCCACTGTAGTTGGCATCTGGGGTAAAGGTCACGGTGCCATCTGCATTGAGCGTTACATTACCATAGCCCACATCAACAGACCCACCTGTGGAGATGTTTTGTCCATCGATTTGTGTGATGCTCAGGCTGTCGCCGTCTGCATCCGTGTCATTAGAGGTCAGGTTCAGCGTAACCGCATTATCTTCTGTAGTTGAACCCGTATCATCGTTTGCAACAGCAGCGTCATTTGTATTGGTTACGTCAACGCTCGCACTGCCAGAGGCCGTCGTTGTGCCATCAGAGACAGTATAGTTAAAGCTCTCGCGACCATCATATTCATCATCTGCGGTAAATTGAACTGTGCCATCAGCATTAAGAGTGACTGTACCGTTGCCAACATCAACCGTATCACCTGCGGAAACATCCACGCCATCAATCTGTGTGATGTTCAGGCTATCACCATCTGCATCTGTGTCGTTTGCAGTGAGATCCATTTGAACACTGCTACCATCATTTACAGTTGCAGTATCATTCGTTGTTGTTGGACCATCATTGACTGATCCAACAGTTACAGTTGCATCAGCAGTTGAGGTCGTTGTGCCATCAGAGACAGTATATTCAAAAGTCTCAGAGCCATGATAGTTGTCATCTGGCGTAAAGGTCACTGTGCCATCTGCGTTCAGCGTTACCGAGCCATTATCCACATCAACGGAACCGCCTGTTGAGATGTTCTGTCCATCAATCTGCGTGATGGTG